>DATEJC010000026.1:0-7602 GCA_035278345.1 Bradyrhizobium sp.
CGGCGTGGCCGCGGCGGCCGCGATGGCGAGGCGCGCGAGGGCGGCGGACAGCAGCCGCCGCGCGACGACGCCGAGATGGTGCAGGCCGCGATGGCAGAACCGACCGAAGGCGGCGGCACCGATGACGGCCTCGCCGAGGAAGAAGACTCCGACGAGCAGCCCGGCTTTGCCGGCGCCGAGCAAGGCCAGAACGGCGAGCGGCGGCCGCGTCGCCGTGGACGCCGCGGCGGTCGCCGCCGGCGCGGCGGACGTGAAGACGGTCTTGCCGGATCGATCGGCGACGAACTGACGCCGCCTCCGGCGCACGAGGCGACGGTCGCGGTTGCCGATTTCGACGGCGGCTCCGAGCCCGCGCCGTCGCTGGCGCAGCAGGCCGAGCCCGCGGCGCCGAGCTTCGCGCCCGAAGTCACGGAGCAACCGCAAGCGGCCGCAGCTCCGACGCCCGCGCCGGAAGAGACTGCCGCCGACGAAAAGTCGGCGCGGCGCCGCTCGACCGTGCGCGAAAAGGTGAGCTTCACCTCGAGCCCCGCGCCAGACGCAGCGCCTGCGGTGCCGGCCGCCGTCGAGCACTCCGCACCGGCTCCTGCGCCAGCGGAAACCGCGCCCGCCGCGAGCGAACAGCCGCGCAAGGCCGGCTGGTGGTCGCGCCGCTTCGGCGGTGGCGAATAGCCGGGAGCTCAGTCCGTAACAAAAAAACCGCCCGGCAAAACCGGGCGGTTTCTTTTTGACGGCGCCTTGACGCCGCGCGATCAGCCGGTGGTGATCGCGGTCTCCATGTCGGTCGGATCGATATCCTTCGACAGATTGGCATTGAGCTTGTTGCGGTCGAGCTCGCCCTCCCACCAGGCCACGACGACGCAGGCGACGCCATTGCCGCAGAGGTTGGTGAGTGCGCGGCACTCGCTCATGAACTTGTCGATACCGAGCACGATCGCCATGCCCGGCACCAGCCGCGGATCGACCACGGCGAGCGTCGCCGCGAGCGTGATGAATCCGGCGCCCGTGATGCCGGAAGCGCCCTTCGAGGTCAGCATCGCCACCAGCAAGATGGTGCCCTGCTGGGCGAGCGTGAGGTCGTAGCCGAGCGCCTGCGCGATGAACAGCGTCGCCAGGGTCATGTAGATGTTGGTGCCGTCGAGGTTGAACGAGTACCCCGTGGGCACCACCAGGCCGACCACCGATTTCGAGCAGCCGAGCCGTTCCAGCTTCTCCATCAAGGAAGGCAGCGCGCTTTCCGATGACGAAGTGCCGAGCACGATCAGGAGTTCGTCCTTGATGTAGGCGAGGAATTTGAAGATCGAGAAGCCGGCAAAACGCGCGATGATGCCGAGCACCACGAACACGAACAGCGCCGCCGTGAGGTAGAAAGTCAGGATCAGACCGATCAGATTGAGGATCGCGCCGGTGCCGAACTTGCCGATGGTATAGGCCATCGCGCCGAACGCGCCGATCGGAGCTGCGCGCATCACGATCGAGATCACACCGAACACGCCGTGCGCGGCGTCATCGACGAACGAACGCAGCGTGTGGCCGCGCTCACCGAGGCTCATGATGGCGAAGCCGAACAGGATCGAGAAAAACAGCACCTGCAGAATCTCGCCTTGCGCGAAGGCGCCGACCACGGTGTCGGGGATAATGTGCAGGATGAAGTCGACGCTCTTCTGCGCTTCCGCCTGCTTGGCGTAGCCGGCGACCTTGGCGGCGTCCGCCGCTGCGTTGCCGAAGCCCGCGCCGGGCTTGACCAGATTGCCGACGATGAGGCCGATCATCAGCGCGAAGGTCGAGACAACCTCGAAATAGACCAGCGCCTTGACGCCGATACGTCCGACCTTCTTGGCGTCCTGGATATGGGCGATGCCCGAGACGACCGTGCAGAAGATGATCGGCGCGATCACCATCTTGATCATCTTGATGAAGCCGTCTCCCATCGCCTTGATCCAGTCGTTGGTGGCGAGGTTTGGCCACAGCCAGCCGACGATGGCGCCGAGCACGATCGCGATCAGCACCTGAACGTAAAGAACTCTGTACCAAGGCTTTTTTGCCGTACGTACCGGCGCGTCGGCCGTAATCGTAGCCGCCATGACGTTTGCTCCCCTCCAGTTGCGCGCCGCCGTTCGACTTTCGTACGCGGCGGAACGCCGCAGATAGCCAAGCGACATCGGGCCATTGAAGTCAATGGCATGCGGGGATTTTTCCGCTTCGCGGCATTATTGGCGGTATTATCAGCCGAGCCAGCGCGCGATCCGCGCCACCGCCTCCCGCATCTCTCCAGCGGAACGCGCATAGGAGAAGCGGATGAAGGCGCGGCCATGGATCGGATCGAAATCGACGCCGGGCGTGGCGGCGACCCCTGCCTTCTCCAGCATGGCCTTGGCGAACTCAAAACTGTCGGCGGTAAAATCGGATACGTCCGCATAGAGGTAAAATGCGCCATCCGCCGGCAGGAATTTGGAGAGGCCGGCGCGCGGCAGGCCCTCAATCAGGATGCGGCGATTCTCCTCATAGCCGTGCTTGATCGCCTCCATCTCCTCCCGCCCGTCGAAGGCAGCTTCAGCCGCAATCTGCGACAGCGTCGGAACCGAGATCGAAAGATTCTGCTGCAGCCGTTCGATCGGCCGCACCAGCACCTCCGGCACCACCATCCAGCCGACCCGCCAGCCGGTCATGCAGAAATATTTCGAGAAGGAGTTGATGACGAGCGCGTCCGGCGAGAGCGCCGCCGCCGTCACCGCAGGGAATGCATAGTCGAGCCCGTGATAGATCTCGTCGGAGATGAAGCGGATGCCGGCGCTGTCGGCCGCGCGCAGCAAATTCGTCAGTGCCTCGCGCGACATCATGGTGCCGGTGGGATTGGCGGGGCTGCCGACCAGCACGCCCTTCAGCGGTGTCTTGCGGTGCGCTGCCAGCAGCGCCTCACCGGTCAGCGCATGCCGTGTTTCGCTCGCGGTCTCGATCAGCACCGGCTCGCAGCCTAGCGCGGTGAGGATGTGGCGGTACGGCGGATAGCCGGGGACCGTCACCGCGACGCGATCGCCGGGCTCGAACATCGCAAGGAATGCCAGGATGAATCCGCCGGAAGAACCGGTGGTGACCACGATCCGTTCGGGATCGACGTCGCAGCCATGGGTGTCACGATAGTGCCGCGCGATGCGCGCGCGCAGCGAAGGGATGCCGAGCGCCGAGGTGTAGTCGATCCGCGCCTGTTCCAGCGCCGCATGCGCGGCGGCAATCGCCGGCTTCGGCGCAGGCGCTGCCGGCTGACCGACTTCCATGTGAATGACATGGCCGCCGGCGGCCTCGATCCGCGCCGCCGCCGCCATCACGTCCATCACCATGAACGGTGGAACTTCGCTGCGCGCTGACGCCTTCAACAAGCGGCCGGCGCGTTCTCGTAATGTCGATTCCAACATCGATATCTGCTATCTGACCCCGGCATTTGCCGAAAACAGGGCTTTGGTGCCCCGAACTAGCCGTATTCGGCGGTTTCTAAGGACATATCGCCTCTTAGGGCCTCAGCCAATCACTATTGACCGTTCAATGCTCTCCATTGCGCCCCACCGCCTGATCGCCCGGGCCATCGCGTTCGCCACCGCAGTTGCGATGGCGGCTGCGCCGATCGCCGCCTCGGCTCAGGGGCTTCCCGTGATTCGGGACACCGAGGCCGAGCAGCTCCTGCGCGACTACACCCGTCCGATCCTGCGCGCCGCGGGCCTCGAGAAGCAGAACATCCAGATGGTGATCATCAACAATGTGAGCTTCAACGCGTTCGTGGCCGACGGCCGCCGCATCTTCGTCAATTCCGGCGCGCTGATGCAGTCGGAGACGCCGAACCAGATCATCGGTGTGCTGGCGCACGAAACCGGCCATCTTGCCGGCGGCCATCTCGCCAAGATCCGCGAGCAACTCGCCAACGCACAGACCCAGATGATCATCGCCATGCTGCTCGGCGCCGGCGCGATAGCGGCAGGGTCGCGCGGCGGCAACCCCGGCAGTGGCCTGGCGCAAGCCGGCGTCGCCGCGGTGCAGGCGCCGCAGGAAATGATCCGCCGTTCGATCCTCTCCTACCAGCGCCAGCAGGAAGAAAACGCCGACCGCGCCGGCGTGAAATATCTGGCAGCCACCGGCCAGTCGGCGCGCGGCATGTACGAGACGTTCAAGCGCTTCACCGATGACAGCCTGTTCGCCGCGCGCGGCGCCGATCCTTATCTGCAGTCGCACCCGATGCCGGTCGAGCGCGTCGCCGCGCTGGAGGGACTGGCGCGCTCCAGCCCCTATTGGGACAAGAAGGACGATCCGGCGCTGCAGCTGCGCCATGACATGGTGCGCGCCAAGATCTCGGCCTTCATGGAAAAGCCGGATACGGTCGCCCGCCGCTATCAGACATCCAATAACGGCCTGCCGGCGCGTTACGCCCGTGCCATCGTGACTTACCGTCACGGCGACCTGCGTTCGGCGATCGCCCAGATCGACGCGTTGATCCAGGAGCAACCGAACAATCCCTATTTCTACGAGCTGCGCGGCCAGGCGCTGCTCGAGGGCGGCCGCCCGCAAGAGGCGATCGCGCCGCTGCGCAAGGCGGTGCAGCTCTCGCACAGCGCCCCGCTGATCGAGATATTGCTCGGACAGGCGCTGGTCGCCTCCAACAACAACGCCTACACCGACGAGGCGATCAACATCCTGCGCGCGGCGGTGTCGCGGGAGACCGAGGCGCCAATCGGGTTTTCCCAGCTCGCCATGGCCTATGGACGCAAGGGCGATTATGCGCAGGCCGATCTCGCCTCCGCACAGGCCGCCTACCTGCGCGGCGACAACAAGACCGCCCGCGAGCTCGCCTCGCGCGCCAAGACCCGCTTCGCCATCGGCACCCCGGGCTGGGTCAAGGCTGACGACATTGTGAGCGCCAAGCCTCTGCCGGGACAAAGAAACAACTAGCCGTAAACTTTGGCCGGGTTACTACGTATTGAGTATCGGAGGGAACCCGGACCAGTCCCTCGACGGATTTCGAAAAGGAATAGCAAATGCCTTCGTTCCGACTGCTCGCCCTCGCCCTGCTCGCGCTCACCCTTTGCGTGACGCCGCAGGCCGCGCCCGCGCAGAGTTTCTCCGACGTCCAGCGCAGCGACATCGAGAAGATCGTCCGCGAATACCTGATCGCGCATCCCGAGGTGCTCGAAGAGGCGATGACCGAACTGAGCAAGCGCCAGGCTGCCGCGGAGGCCGAGAAGCATCAGGCCCTCATCGTCAAGAACGCCGATGCCCTCTTCAACTCGCCGCGCGGCGTCACGATCGGCAACAAGGAGGGCGACGTCGCCTTCGTCGAGTTCTTCGATTACAATTGCGGCTTCTGCAAGCGCGCCATGAGCGACATGCTCGAGCTCATGAAGAGCGATCCGAAGCTCAAGGTCGTGCTGAAGGAATTCCCGGTGCTCGGCCAGGGTTCGGTCGAGGCCGCGCAGGTTGCGGTCGCCGTGCGCATGCAGGATCCGACCGGCAAGAAATATCTCGATTTCCACCAGAAGCTGCTCAGCGGCCGCGGCCAGGCCGACAAGGCGCGCGCGATGGCAGCGGCCAAGGACGTCGGCCTCGACATGGCAAAGCTGGAAAAGGACATTTCCAGCCCCGAAGTGCGCGCCACGCTGGAAGAGAATCTGAAGATGGCGGAAGCGCTCGGCATGAACGGCACGCCGAGCTACGTCGTCGGCAAGCAGGTCGTGATCGGCGCGGTTGGCCTCGATGCCCTGCGCGAGAAGATCAGCAACGCCCGCTGCGGCAAGGCCACCTGCTGATCACACGATCAGATTGTCTGCGAATTGACTGAAAGGCCGGCGTTCGCGCCGGCCTTTTTGCGTCGCTTTCCGGGCATTGCGGTTCATCGCCCGTTCAGCAAAGAAATCCGCAGGAACCGCGGTTATTCCGGAACATCGACTTCCCCGCTTCGTTGTCGGCCCGGGCAATGAATTCTGGAGGAGTGAGACGTATGACCAATCGTTTTCTGATTTCCGTGGCGGCCGCGGCGCTGATCGCCGGTACGGGCTTTGCGAATGCGCAAGGCACTGGCGGCATGAAGAACGAGGGTGGCGCGGGTTCCACCTATCAGCAGAACGCGCCTTCTTCCGGTGGCGGCGCTGCTACCCAGCATCGTGACGAATCCGGCACGAAGTCCAAATCCGACAAGTCCGACAAGAGCGGCACGGTCGGTCAGGCGCCCGAGAAGGGCGGCAAGGACATGAAGGCCCAAAGCCATGAGGACATGAAGGGTGGCATGAAGGGCGAGGGCCGCGAGAAGAGCGGCACAGTCGGCCAGGCGCCCGAGAAGGGCGGCGCGGCCACGAAGGGCCACGAGGAGAAGAGCGGCACGTCTACGCAGCGCGAGGACCGGATGAACGCCCCGGGCCAGAAGGGCTCGACCGACACCAAGGGTGCCCAGCAGAACCAGGGCACGATGGATAACAACCGCGCCCAGGGCGCGCAGACCGGCTCGCAGACCAGCACGACGGGTCAGGCCGGCGCCGGCGCCAAGCTGAGCACCGAGCAGCGCACCCAGATCTCGACAGCGATCAAGTCGGTGCACGTTGCTCCGACAACGAATGTGAACTTCTCGGTTGCCGTCGGCACCCGTGTTCCGCGGAGCGGCGTCGAATTCCACACCCTTCCGCAGCAAGTCGTGACGATCTACCCGCAGTGGCGTGGATACAAGTTCATCGTCGTCAAGGAAGAGATCGTGATTATCGACCCGAACACCTACGAGATCGTGGCGGTCCTTCCGGCCTAAATCCCGTGCAAGTCGGCTTTTGGGGCGGGCAGCGATGCCCGCCCCTTTTGCTTGGTTGAACGGCCAGCCGGAACCATCTTCCGGCGTTGGTTAATTGAACGATTTCCACAGCTTTTGCCGCGTTTTTCGCCAACCACATGAGGCGTCAGGCACGCCAATCCTGGGGCCTAAAGGCTTCCCCTTGGCCGCGTAGTTACCTATAACGCGCCCCACCCACAGCCTCCTTGCCGGGAATTTCATGGCCAAGGCCTCAGCCGAAACAATCTACGTGCTCAACGGACCCAATCTCAATCTGCTGGGAATTCGGGAGCCGGAGAAGTATGGCAGCTTCACGCTCGCCGACGTCGAACGGCTGTGCGTCGAGACCGCCGCACAGTATGGATTGAAGGCCGAGTGCCGCCAGTCCAACCACGAGGGCGAACTGGTCGACATCATCCACGAGGCGCACGCCAGGAAGGCCGCCGGCATCATCATCAATGCCGCCGCCTATTCGCACACCTCGATTGCGCTGCACGATGCGATCAAGGGCGTGAACATCCCGACGGTGGAGGTTCACATCACCAATGTTCACGCCCGCGAGAGTTTCCGGCACCATTCCTTCACCGCCGTGGCCGCCTTTGCCAGCCTGACCGGCTTCGGCATCGAAGGCTACCGGCTCGCAATATCGGGCCTTGCCGCCAGGATCGGCGCCAAGGCCAAGAACTAGCTTCCAACGACTGACGCACTTCGCCGTCACCAGACAGAAAGTTTCGGATCAAGATCATGGCGCGCCAGCCTGCCGACAAATCCTCCAAGAACGACGACAGCGCGCTCATCCGCGAGCTTGCGCT
>DATEJC010000027.1:0-8529 GCA_035278345.1 Bradyrhizobium sp.
GTTGCCACTTGCGACCTTATGAGGGCTGTTGCGTTGCCCGTTTTCCCAGCAGAACGGCTATTGCGGAAGCGTTTCCGACGGCTGTTCGGAGGCTCTGGTGAAGTGCACGGCCGCCAAAAGGGTACCGATCAGCATGATGAGCAGGTAGATTTTCAAGTCCATGTCGCTCTCCGCTGCGCCATTGCAGCCGTGATGCAGCAATGCAAAGGGCGTTCCAGTCGTTCCGCCTTGCAATGGCAGTGGGGCGCTAAAAAAATGGTTAAACTGGGGTATCGGCATGACTCAACATTTTAGTGATCGCTCGGGCGTGCCGAAGCTGCTGGCAAGAGTGAAGGAATACCTCCCGGCGCGGTTGCGGCGTGATGTGCCTGTCGTGCCGGTGGTCCGTCTCTCCGGCACGATCGGCGCGATCACGCCGCTGCGACCGGGCCTGTCGCTGGCCGGCATCGCGCGGACACTGGAGCGCGCCTTCGCCACCCGCCATGCCAAGGCGGTAGCGCTGGTGATCAATTCCCCGGGCGGATCGCCGGTGCAGTCGCGCCAGATTTATCTGCGCATCCGCCAGCTCGCCGCGGAAAAGAAATTGCCGGTGCTGGTCTTCGTTGAAGACGTCGCCGCGTCCGGCGGCTACATGATCGCCTGCGCCGGCGACGAGATCTTTTGCGATCCGTCCTCGATCCTCGGTTCGATCGGCGTGGTCGGCGGCAGCTTCGGCTTCCAGGAGTTGATCAGGAAGATCGGCGTCGAGCGCCGGCTCTATACCGCCGGCGAGCACAAGGCCATGCTCGATCCGTTCCTTCCAGAAGACCTCGACGATGTCGCGCGATTGAAGGCGATCCAGCGCGACATCCACGCGCTGTTCATCTCGCTGGTGAAGGAAAGCAGGGGCGGCAAGCTCAAGGGCGCCGAGGATGTTCTGTTCACCGGCGAATATTGGGCTGGCGAGAAGTCGGTCTCGCTCGGGCTGGCCGACGGGATCGGCGATCTCCGCTCCACGCTGCGCGCGCGCTTCGGCGAAAAGGTGCTGACGCCGGTGATTGCGCCGGCGACCGGCATGGTGTCGGGCCTGCTCGGCCGCAGGGCGCCGGGGGCGGGGTCGCTCGGCGGCCTCGACGGTATCGGGGCGCTGCCGGACGACCTGATCTCGGCGCTCGAAACCAGGGCGATTTGGGCCAAATTCGGGCTCTAGCAAGCGGGCGCGCCCGCGGTATTTGGTCCCGGAGCGAGCCAATTGCGAGCGGGCGCGCTATCGGCGAGAATACGAGCCGGGGGCGTGACCAAGTAACGACAAGGATCGTCCGATGCCAGCGTTGATCGCATTCGCAGGGGTATTGGGTGGGCTAGCCGTGGTCCGCTGGGCGTACAAGACTGCTCAGAGGGTCAACGAAGAGCTTGAGGAAGCGCGCCTGGCCCGCATGGCCGAGAGCATGAGGACCAGCGAGATTCCCACGCTCCGCCGCGACCCCGTCACCGGCGCCTATCGCCCGGGCTAAAAAGCCAGCCAGTCGACACGAATTTGGCGATGCCGGACCACCGGCATCGCCTTGATTCCATGCGCCCCCGCCGATACGGTCCCGCGCGTTTTACACCCCTTCGCGAGATCGATTCTGACGATGGACGCCTTGCCTGCCCATATGCGCCCGGAACGTTCCTTCCAGGGCCTGATCCTGACGCTGCAGCGCTATTGGGCTGATTACGGCTGCGTGATCCTGCAGCCCTATGACATGGAAGTCGGCGCCGGCACGTTCCATCCCGCGACCACTTTGCGCGCGCTGGGGCCGAAGCGCTGGAACGCGGCCTATGTGCAGCCCTCGCGGCGGCCGAAGGACGGCCGCTATGGCGAGAACCCCAACCGCCTGCAGCATTACTATCAGTTCCAGGTGATCCTGAAGCCGTCGCCGCCCGAGCTGCAGGAGCTGTACCTGAAATCGCTTGCCGCGATCGGCATCGACTCTGCCGTGCACGACATCCGCTTTGTCGAGGACGACTGGGAGAGCCCGACGCTGGGCGCCTGGGGCCTCGGCTGGGAGTGCTGGTGCGACGGCATGGAAGTTTCCCAATTCACCTACTTCCAGCAGGTCGCCGGCGTCGAATGCGCGCCGGTCTCGAGTGAGCTCACCTATGGCATCGAGCGGCTTGCCTGCTACCTGCAGGGCGTCGACCGCATCATGGACCTCAACTTCAACGGCCGGGAGGGGGACGAGAAGGTCACCTATGCCGACATCTTCTTCCAGGCCGAGCAGGAATATTCGCGGCACAATTTCGAGTACGCCGATACGACGATGCTGTTCGAGCAGTTTCGGATGGCCGAGGAAGCGTGCCGGAAATATCTCGCTGCCGGATGGCGCGAGACCGGCAACCGCAGGGAACACCTGATGGCGCTGCCGGCTTATGACCAGTGCATCAAGGCGAGCCATGCGTTCAACCTGCTCGACGCGCGTGGCGTGATCTCGGTGACGGAGCGTCAGAGCTACATCTTGCGTGTGCGCGAGCTCGCCAAGGCCTGCGGCGAGGCCTGGGTGCACACTGAAGCAGGCAGGGCGGTCTGATGCCCGATCTTTTGTTTGAATTGTTCTCCGAAGAGATTCCCGCACGCATGCAGGCGAAGGCGGCCGACGATCTGCGCCGCATGGTCACCGACAAGCTTGTCGCCGAAGGCCTCGTCTATGAAGGCGCGAAAGCATTTGCCACGCCGCGTCGCCTGGCGCTGACAGTGCATGGCATCCCGGTACGCCAACCCGATCTGAAGGAAGAGCGCCGCGGTCCGCGCGTCGGCGGCCCCGAGCCGGCGATCCAGGGATTCCTGAAGGCCACGGGCCTTTCCTCGATCAACGAGGCCAAGATCCAGAGCGACAAGAAGGGTGATTTCTACATCGCGCTGATCGAGAAGCCGGGCCGGCCTGCGATCGACGTGCTTGCCGAGATTTTGCCTGTCATCATCAGAACCTTCCCCTGGCCTAAATCGATGCGCTGGGGTGAGCGTTCGGCCAAATCAGGCTCGCTCTCCTGGGTGCGGCCGCTGCATGCGATCACCGCGACCTTTGGGCTGGAGACCGAAGAGCCTGACGTCGTGAAGTTCTCGATCGACGGGATCGAGACCGGCCAGACCACCTTTGGTCACCGCTTCATGGCGCCGTCCGCGATTCCCGTACGGCGCTTCGAGGATTACGACGCAAAGCTGCTTGCCGCAAAGGTCGTGCTCGATCCCGAGCGGCGCAAGGACACGATCCTGACCGATGCGAGGCAGCTCGCCTTCGCGCAAGGTTTCGAGCTGGTCGAGGATCAGAACCTGCTTGACGAAGTGGCAGGCCTCGTCGAATGGCCTGTCGTGCTGATGGGATCGTTCGACGCGGATTTCCTGTCGATCCCGGACGAAGTGATCCGCGCCACTATTCGCAACAACCAGAAATGCTTCGTGGTGCGCGATCCCAAGACGGGCAAGCTCGCCAACAAGTTCATCCTCACCGCGAACATCGAAGCGACCGACGGCGGCAAGGCCATCATCGCCGGCAACGAGCGCGTGATACGCGCGCGGCTGTCGGACGCCAAATTCTTCTACGAGACGGACCTCAAGACCAGGCTCGAGGACCGCCTGCCGAAGTTCGACAACATCATCTTCCACGAGAAGCTGGGCACACAGGGCGAGCGCATCAAGCGCATCGAGCGGCTGGCTGCCGAGTTGGCGCCGCTGGTCGGCGCCGATGTCGAGAAGGCCAAGCGCGCCGCGCGGCTCGCGAAAGCCGACCTGCTCACCGAAGTCGTCGGTGAATTCCCCGAGGTGCAGGGCCTGATGGGCAAATACTATGCGCTGGCACAGCGCGAGGATGCCGCCGTCGCCGCCGCATGCGAGGAGCACTACAAGCCGCAAGGGCCGGCGGATCGCGTGCCGACGGATCGCGTGAGCGTTGCAGTTGCACTGGCGGACAAGGTCGACACGCTCGTCGGCTTTTGGGCCATTGACGAGAAGCCGACGGGATCGAAGGACCCGTTCGCGCTGCGGCGCGCGGCGCTGGGCGTGATCAGGTTGATTACGGAGAACGCACTTCGGCTATCGATTTCGGGGGCTGCCTGGCACGCAATGTCAGGATTTCCCAGCAAGGTTGTGGTCGACGGTGGAAAGCTTTCGGCCGATCTGCTCGCCTTCTTCGCCGACCGGCTGAAGGTTCAGCTTCGCGACCAGGGCGCGCGTCACGATCTCGTCGACGCCGTCTTTTCGCTTGGCGGCCAGGATGACCTGCTGATGGTCGTCCGTCGCGTCGAGGCGCTCGGCAAGTTCCTCGACAGCGACGACGGCAAAAACCTGCTCGCCGGCACCAAGCGAGCGAGCAACATTCTCTCCATCGAGGAGAAAAAGGACAAGCGCACTTTCGACGGCGCGCCGAATGCTTCGCTTTACAAGCTCGATGAGGAAAAGGCGCTGGCCAAGGCGATCGATCAGGCGAAGAACGAGGCGGGCGCCGCTGTAGCCAGGGAAGACTTCGCCGCTGCGATGAGCGCGATGGCGAAACTACGCCCGCCGGTCGATGCATTCTTCGACAAGGTACGGGTCAATGACGATGATCCCAAGGTGCGCGAGAACCGGCTGAAGCTGCTCAACGAAATCCGCGCGGCGACGCGCGCGGTTGCGGACTTCTCGAAGATTCAGGACTAGCGGACGAAAAGCCCCGCCCGGTGGGGGAATACCGGACGAGGCTTTCGAGCCGGACTCGCGCAAATCAGCAACCGCGTCATCCGGGCTCTTCGTTCAGGTGCTTGCGGCTTAGTCTATCACCTGAACGATGCGGCGAGAGCGCGGCTCGACCAGGACGGTCGTGCCGTTCACCACGGTGTAACGATAGGGCGTGCTGCCGAAACGCTGCGGCACGTCGTAATAGGTTACGCCGGTCTCGGGCAGCACAGCGCCGATTGCGACACGCTCCTGAATCGTGAAGGCCGGCACGCGTTGGCTCACGACATATTCGCGGAAGGCCGGCCGCTGCTCGGCGATGATGCCGCCACCCTGTTCGATGACGACAGTGTTGCCGCCGGTGACGCCGACCGTGCCTTGCGCCTGGGCCGCGATCGGCGCACTCAATGCGCTGGCCACTGCGGCCGCCGCAAGAAACATGTTTCGCATGGCTCGCTCCTTTAAACTCGCTTGAAAGCGTATGCGGCGGGCCAATGCCTCTCGCCCGGCATTGTTCCGGAATGCGATGGCCGCATACGCGGCAATTTCGGGCAATTTTCGTGAGTTGCGGAACCGGCGGAGCGCCAAAGCGTCTCCTATTCCGGAACTCGGACCTCATCTGTTCGACGCGTCTGTCCGCGAACCGCCACTTCGCTTGAAAACGCGATGCAGCTAAGTTCCAACCCTCGATCCGATTCCCCAACGCGACGGAGACACTGCCATGGTCATCACCGCCACGCACATTCCTGCCATCGTGGCCCTGATCGCGGGCATCCTTATCCTGGTGATGCCACGGCTTCTCAATTTCATTGTCGCGATCTACCTGATCTTTGTCGGCCTCGTCGGGATGGGTCTTTTGAAATGGCTGCACCTGTAACGCCAGAGTTATATGTAGCGCTGGAAATGCGCCCCGCGTGGCTTGCGCGGAACCCGCCAAAATGGTGTAAGGCGCGAAAATTCCCATCCCTCTTTCGGATTCTGTAGGCCATGGCCAAAGCCGTCGCGAAGTCGAAGAAAATTGCAGCAAAATCAAAGCCATCCGCCCCGGCCCGGAAGGCGCCGGCTGCGTCTGCGCGGAAGCCTTTGAAGAAGGCGCCGGCCAAGGTGGCGGCAAAGCCCGCCGCCAAGGCGGAAGCTGTGGCCGCGAAGGCCGGAAAGTGGGTTTATACCTTCGGCGATGGCAAGGCCGAGGGCAAAGCCGGCCTGAAGGATCTGCTCGGCGGCAAGGGCGCCAACCTCGCCGAAATGGCCAATCTCGGCCTGCCGGTGCCTCCGGGCTTCACCATCCCGACCTCGGTCTGCACCTATTTCTACGCGCACGGCAAAACCTATCCGAAGGAATTGAAGACGCAGGTCGAGAAGGCGCTCGACTATGTCGGCAAGCTCACCGGCAAGGCGTTCGGCGATTCCAAAAATCCGCTGCTGGTCTCGGTGCGCTCCGGCGCGCGCGCATCGATGCCGGGCATGATGGACACCGTGCTCAATCTCGGTCTCAACGACCAGACGGTGGAGGCGCTCGCCGAACTCTCCGGCGACCGCCGCTTTGCCTATGACAGCTATCGCCGCTTCATCACCATGTATTCGGATGTGGTGCTCGGCTTCGAGCACCATCACTTCGAGGACATCCTCGACACCTTCAAGGACGGCCAGGGCTATTCGCTCGACACCGACCTCACGGCGGAGGACTGGGTCGAACTGGTCGGCCGCTACAAGGAAGCGGTGGCGCGCGAGACCGGCGCGGACTTCCCGCAGGATCCGCATGCGCAGCTGTGGGGCGCGATCGGCGCGGTGTTTTCGTCGTGGATGAATGCGCGCGCGGTGACTTATCGCAAGCTGCACGACATTCCGGAGTCCTGGGGTACCGCCGTCAACGTGCAGGCCATGGTGTTCGGCAACATGGGCGACACCTCGGCCACCGGCGTTGCCTTCACGCGCAATCCCTCGACCGGCGAAGGCAAGCTCTACGGTGAGTTCCTGATCAACGCGCAGGGCGAGGACGTCGTCGCCGGCATCCGTACGCCGCAGGACATCACCGAGGACGCGCGCAAGGAATCCGGCTCCGACAAGGCATCGATGGAATCGGCGATGCCGGACGCGTTCAAGGAGCTGACCCGCATCTACACGATGCTGGAGAAGCACTACCGCGACATGCAGGACATGGAGTTCACCGTCGAGCGCGGCAAGCTCTGGATGCTGCAGACCCGCAGCGGCAAGCGTA
The DNA here is from genome assembly GCA_035278345.1 of Bradyrhizobium sp. Classification (GTDB taxonomy): domain Bacteria; phylum Pseudomonadota; class Alphaproteobacteria; order Rhizobiales; family Xanthobacteraceae; genus Bradyrhizobium. The sequence continues at coordinate 6,885 of DATEJC010000027.1, forward strand.
CCGCCAAGGCGGCGCTGCGCATTGCGGTTGAGCTCGCCAATGAAGGCCTGATCTCCAAGAAGGACGCGGTCACTCGCATCGATCCCGCCTCGCTCGATCAACTGCTGCATCCGACCATCGATCCCGACGCCAAGCGTGACGTGATCGCCACGGGCCTGCCGGCGTCGCCTGGAGCTGCCTCCGGCGAGATCGTGTTCTCTTCGGACGAAGCCGCCAAGCTGCAGGCCGACGGACGTAAAGTTATTCTGGTTCGCATCGAGACCAGCCCGGAAGACATTCACGGCATGCACGCCGCCGAAGGCATCCTGACCACCCGCGGCGGCATGACCTCGCACGCCGCCGTGGTGGCGCGCGGCATGGGCAAGCCTTGCGTCTCCGGCTGCGGCGCCATCCGCGTCGATTACGGCCGCGGCACCATGGCGATCGGCTCGCGCACCTTCAAGGCCGGCGATGTCATCACCATCGACGGCACGGTCGGCCAAGTGCTGGCCGGCCGCATGCCGATGATCGAGCCGGAACTGTCCGGCGAGTTCGGCACGCTCATGGGCTGGGCTGACGAGGTCCGCAAGATCGGCGTGCGCGTCAATGGCGATACGCCCGACGACGCGCGCACCGCCATCAAGTTCGGCGCCGAGGGCATTGGCCTTTGCCGCACCGAGCACATGTTCTTCGAGGAGACCCGCATCCGCACCGTTCGCGAGATGATCCTCGCCGAGGAAGAGCAGACCCGTCGCGCCGCGCTCTCGAAACTGCTGCCGATGCAGCGCGCCGACTTCGTCGAGCTGTTCGAGATAATGAAGGGCCTGCCCGTCACGATCCGCCTGCTCGATCCGCCCCTGCACGAGTTCCTGCCGCACACGCAGGCCGAGGTCGAGGAAGTCGCGCGCGCGATGAATACCGATCCGCGCAAGCTCGCCGATCGCGCCCGCGATCTCGCCGAGTTCAATCCGATGCTCGGCTTCCGCGGTTGCCGCATCGCGATCGCCTATCCGGAGATCGCCGAGATGCAGGCACGCGCGATCTTCGAGGCCGCGGTCGAAGCGGGCAAGCGCACCGGCAAGCCGGTTGGGTTGGAGGTGATGGTGCCGCTGATCGCGACCAAGACCGAGTTCGATCTGGTTAAGGCGCGCATCGACGCCACTGCGGCTGCGGTGGCCAAGGAGACCGGCAAGAAGCTCGACTATCAGGTCGGCACCATGATCGAGTTGCCGCGCGCCTGCCTGATGGCCGGGGAGATCGCGCAGACCGCCGAATTCTTCTCCTTCGGCACCAACGACCTGACGCAGACCACCTACGGCATCAGCCGTGATGACGCCGCGAGCTTCCTGTCGACCTATGTCGCCAAGGGTATCCTCGAGATCGATCCCTTCATCTCGGTCGACCGCGACGGTGTCGGCGAACTCGTCAAGATCGGCGTGCAGCGCGGACGCAAGACGCGGCCGAACCTCAAGGTCGGCATCTGCGGCGAGCACGGCGGCGATCCCGCTTCGGTGGCCTTCTGCCACCAGATCGGGCTCGACTATGTCTCCTGCTCGCCCTATCGCGTGCCGATCGCACGCCTCGCCGCCGCGCAAGCCGCGCTCGGCAAGCAGGTCGCGAGCCAGGCGTAGTCATCGTTCCCACGCTTCATCGTCAGAGACGGCGT
>DATEJC010000028.1:0-2896 GCA_035278345.1 Bradyrhizobium sp.
CTCGCGCGCCGTTTCGAGGTGTCGGCGCAGACCATCCGCAAGGACCTCAACGACCTCTGCGATCAGCGCTCGCTGACCCGCATCCATGGCGGGGCGATCATCGCCTCGGGCGTCGAAAACCTCGCCTATGAAGCGCGCCGCTTCGTCGCCGCCGACGAGAAGAAGGCGATTGGCGCTGCCGCCGCCGCACGCATCCCCAACGGCTGCTCGCTCTTCATCAACATCGGCACCACGACCGAAGAGGTCGCAAGCGCGCTGACCTCGCATGAGGATCTGCTGGTCATCACCAACAACCTCAATGTGGCGATGCTGCTCTACCGCCATCCGCGCATCGAAGTGATCGTCGCTGGCGGCGCGGTGCGCCGCGCCGACGGCGCGGTGGTCGGTTCCACCGCCACGCAGCTGATAGGCCAGTTCAAGGTCGATTATGCCATCATCGGCGCGTCGGCGATTGACGAGGAGGGCGCCTTGCTCGACTTCGACTATCGCGAGGTGCAGGTGGCGCAGGCGATCATCGCCAACGCGCGCACCACCATGCTGGTCGCCGACTCCACCAAACTGCGCCGCAGCGCCGCAGTCCGCATTGCGCATCTGTCGCAGATCCAGACCTTTGTGACGGATTCACCGCTGCCCGCGGGCCTTGCCAGCATCTGCCATCACCGCGGCATCGAGGTCGTGGTGGCCATGGACAAGCCCGTCGCCGACATCGACGACACCGCGCCCGAGCCCGCCCCGCCGGTGCTGCGGAGCGTGTGAGAGGCCGCACCCTTCATTCCGGCAAGCCGGCCTTTTGCAGGCCTTCGACGTACAATGTCGGCCAGTGCCCACGACGACTCGCAATACGGAAATCGGGCTGCAGCTCGAGGATTCGACGTGCCGCCTCGTCCGCTTCTTCCTTTTTTCCAAGATGAGCCAGGGCCGACGCCAGACAAAGATGCGCTGGCAAGAAGGTGGCGTGCTTGCCGATGGACTTCCGCGCCGCAGCCACGGCTTCGTCGAAGCGGCCAAGGCCGACATAGGCAACGGCCATCATTGCAATGATGCCGAACAGCATTGGATCGAGCGGGCTGAGGCGCATGTATTGCTGGTGGCTGAGCAGCGCCTCTTCGGACTTTCCCGCGTAAAGATAAACGATCCCCCGGTAACTCCACGCGAAAGCCGAATTGGAGTTAAGTGTGACCGCGCGATCGACCATGTCCGCGGCGGTATCGGCATCGGCGAATATGAAGGCTTTGGCCCAGCCGACGCAGGCAAGAGTCTCCGGATCGTTTTCATCGATGCTGAGGACGAGCTGTGAAAGGCGCATTGCCTCCTTGACGTCCCATTGAGGATCGGCGGTAAACTGCAAAAGCAAATTGAGCGTGTGGCAGAGAATTGCCAGCGAGGCCGCGGCACCGTAGCGAGGATCGATCTCCAGGGCGCGATCGAGCAGCCGGATGGCCTCCGCCACTCCTTCGCGTGTCAGCGTGTAGTAGTGCGGGTTCGCGCGCAGATAATGGTCGTAGGCACTGAGATTGCTGGGCCGCCGCGCTGCCAGATCGATCTCGATCTCTAGCAATTTCGGCTGGATCGCCGATATGACATTGACTGTTATCTCGTCCTGCAGCGCAAAGACGTCGCCAAGCTCTCCCTCGTAGCGATCTGCCCAAAGATGCATTCCGCTCGTGGCATCGATCAGCTGGCAGGTGATGCGGACCTTTGCCGCCGCCTTGCGGACGCTGCCTTCCAGCACGTAGCGGACACCGAGCTCCCGGCCGACCTGCTTGAGGTCTACGGCCCGGCCTTTGTAAGTGAAGCTTGAATTGCGGGCGATGACGAACACCGACTTGAACCGCGACAATGCCGTGATGATGTCGTCGACGATGCCGTCGGCGAAGTAATCCTGCTCCGGATCGGAGCTGAGGTTGACGAAGGGAAGGATCGCGATCGATGGCTTTTCAGGGAGTGCCGGAAATTGCTGCTGCGCCTCGACGCCGCTGCTCGCGGCATTCATTGAGGACTCGTTCTGCTCCTTGATCACGCCGACAAAGCGAAATCCCCGCCGCGGCAATGTCTTGATGAGAAGCTGAACTTCGCCGGAATCGCCTATCGCGGTCCTGACCGCATTTAGACGGGTGGTCAGCGCCGTATCGGAGATGGCGCGCCCCTTCCAGATCGCCTTGATGATGTCGTCCTTGCTGACGACGCGCTCCCTGTTGCGGATCAGGTAGTCGAGAAGGTCGAACTCCTGCGGGGCAATTGACACCGCTTCCGATCCGCGACGCAGTTCGCGCCGGTCGGTATCGAGCGCGTAATCTTCGAACAGATAATGCAAAACGGCGTCCCTGAATTCCAGCTCCGCTTAGGCGCGAAGAATAAGGCCGCGGTGACGAAAAAGTAAGCCGAAGGTCAAGCGTGTCCGTCCTCCCCCTGCCACCGTCAGTGCAGGACATAGGGAGGCGCGGCGATGAGCACGACGTTCGGTACCATCAAGGTGGCGCAGCCCGCGTGGAGGCAGCGCGCATTCGCCCTGTTCAATCGATATCGGGATGCCTTTCGCAGCCGGCGGCAGCGCGCGCAGCTGCAAGCAGTCTTGTTTAGCCTCGACGACCGCGATCTCCACGACATCGGCATCGCGCGCGCCGAAATTGACTACGTCGCCGCAGAAGGCGCTGCGGGTCGCGATCCACGCTATGTTGGTCCTCCGGCGGCCGACGCCGGGGAAAGCGGATAGGAGCGGTAACCCGATCCAACGCCCGGAGGCCGCAGCCTACGGCTCAGTCCCAACTTTCGCTTGCTTTCGGTTTTCGTTGTGCTCTACTCGAAAACGAAAGCTAAGTCGCCGAAAGTGAAAACGGCGTTTGTCGGGGAAGCGTTCGTTGGATCGGGTGTACGACCTCGCCATTATCGGAGGCGG
>DATEJC010000029.1:0-15142 GCA_035278345.1 Bradyrhizobium sp.
TCGGTTCGAACCTGTCGATCGTGCAGATCCGTCAGGACTTCTCCAAGAACCTGATCAACGTGCTGCAGACCGGCTCGTCGAACCTGACGCTGGCCGACACCAACGAGGAAGCGGCGAACAGCCAGGCGCTGTCGACCCGCCAGTCGATCGCGGTGTCCGCACTCGCGCTCGCCAACCAGTCGCAGCAGAGCGTGCTGCAGCTGCTCCGCTAAGCGGCGTAGTCATCGATCAAGGCGGCGGGGGAAAACCCCGCCGCCCCTCGATAGCAAATCCCGAACATAGAATCGCGGCGCCAATGCCGCAGATTCCCTGGACGATGTCTCGAAAACGTCGTGAGCGGTCATGCTTGCGCGTTACTTCGAACAGGAGACGATTGTGCCGCTACGAGTCGAGCTTAAGCCGTTTGAGCGGATCGTCATCGGCGAAACCGTACTCATCAATTCCGGCACTCGCACGTCCTTCCTGATCGACGGCGAGGCGCCGCTGCTCCGCGAGCGCGATACGATCAGTGCAGAGACGGCCAATACGCCGGCCAAGCGGCTCTATCACTGCGTGCAGACGATGTATCTCAAGAGCGACGTGGCACGCTACCGCACCGCCTATCTCGGCTTCGTCAAGGAATTGCGCCAGGCGCATCCGGATTGCGGTGACGCCATTGCTGCCATCAATGTTCACGTTTCTGCCGGAGCGCTCTACAAGGCGCTCAAGGAGATCAGGAAGCTGATCAAGCGCGAGGCTGCGCAGCTCGCGGCCTGACGCGATCCGGCCCTGGCCTTGCCGCAGCGTGCGGCATTTTACGAAACTCTGTCTCGAATTGTCGGGTGGCGGAGCGCGTGCAGCGGATTGATTCAAAATCCGTATTTGCACGGAGCGTGAAATTAACGTGGCTGTGAAAGCAAATAGCTAACGATTGCGGCAGAACTCCGTCTCGCGACGCCGCGTGTCAATGTGCAGGCGCCGAAAGCTGCGCTGGCCACCTAGTTAAACCCAAGAACGCCCAATCCGGGAGGATATCTGAAATGAAAACTTGTCTGGTGGTGGATGACTCCAGCGTCATCCGGAAGATCGCAAGCCGAATCCTGGAAGAGATGAACTTCCGGATCATCGAAGCCGAAGACGGTGCGCAGGCGCTGGAAGCCTGCAAGCGCGAATTGCCGGACGCGGTGCTGCTCGACTGGAACATGCCGGTCATGGACGGCTTCGAGTTCATGATGCATCTGCGCCAGCTTCCCGGCGGCGATGCGCCGAAGGTGGTGTTCTGCACCACCGAGAACGGCATCGACCACATCTCGAAGGCACTGCATGGCGGCGCCAACGAGTACATCATGAAGCCGTTCGACAAGGACATTGTCGCAGCGAAGTTCCAGGAAGTCGGACTGATAGCGGCGCCGGTGTAAGCCGGTCCGTTTGTGTTGTTGCGTTTGTTGGAAGAGGTTGCCCGTGACACCGCCCGACTATGAGTATCTGCGCAAGCTGCTTAAGGATCAGTCCGGTCTCGACCTGTCGGCCGACAAGCAATATCTGATCGAAAGCCGCCTCGTGCCGCTATCGCGCAAGGCCGGCCTCTCAGGCATTCCCGAGCTTGTGCAGAAGACGAAGGCAGGTTCCGCCTCCCTCGTCGCGCAGGTGGTCGAAGCCATGACCACCAACGAGACGTTTTTCTTCCGCGACAAGATACCGTTCGATCATTTCCGTCAGTCGATCATGCCGGAAATCGTCAAAGCGCGCGCGGCGCGCAAGAGCGTGCGCATCTGGTGCGCCGCCGGCTCGACGGGGCAGGAGCCATATTCGCTGGCGATGTGCCTGAAGGAGATGGAGAGCCAGCTCGTGGGCTGGCGGGTCGAGATCGTCGCAACCGACCTGTCCCAGGAAGTGCTGGAGAAGTCCAAGGCCGGGCTCTACAGCCAGTTCGAGGTTCAGCGTGGCCTGCCGATCCAGTTGCTGGTCAAGCATTTCAAGCAGACCGGCGAGTTCTGGCAGATCCATCCGGACATCCGCGCCATGGTGCAGCACAGGCAGTTCAACTTGCTGCACGACTTCTCCCAGCTCGGCTCCTTCGACGTGATCTTCTGCCGCAACGTGCTGATCTATTTCGATCAGGACACCAAGATCAACATCTTCAACCGGCTCTGCAGGATAATGGAACCGGACGGGTTCCTGGTGCTGGGCGCAGCGGAAACCGTGGTTGGGCTGACCGACACCTTCAAGCCCCACCCGGACAAGCGTGGCCTCTACCGGCCGAACGATTCACGTAACGTCAAGGCGCCGATGGTGGCGCCCAGGATCGCTGCAGCCGCAGGGATGTGACCGATGAGCGAAGAGAACAGGGTAACGGAACGAGTTACCTTCAGTCGCGGCTATGACGTCTGCATCATGGCCATCGACGGCACCTGGCGGCGCGATTGCGTGCTGAATGCCATCTCGGACACCGACGCCGCCCTTACGGTCGAGGGTTCCATTCAGGGCCTCAACCTCAAGGAGTTCTTCCTGCTGCTGTCGTCCACTGGCCTTGCTTACCGGCGCTGCGAGCTGTTGCGCGTCAACGGCACTGAGATGGACGTTTCCTTCCTGAAGGCCAAGAACGCCAAGAAGGGCCGCGGCGGGGCTTCCGGCAAGGACGCCGTTATGGCGTAAGTCGCACATGCGGCGGATCGTCGCCGCTTGGGCGGAAGGGTCAGTGCGCGGGCAGCGGGTCGCCTTCCACGACGAACTCGCAGCAGCCTTGGCCGGACGTCTCCTGCAACAGTTGCAGCGTCATGGTGAGCCCGGCGTCGCATTCCCGCAACACAGCATGGGCCCGCGCGTAGCCGGGCGTCACATCGTCCAGCACGACGATATCGTCGCCGGCCGTCTCTTCGAAGGCCGTTTCGCTGGCGATTTCCGATTCGATCAATTTGAGGCTTTTCCTGACCTGCTCAATGACCGACTCCAGGTCGGACACGACCGTACGATGTTTTTCGTTCCGTCCGGGGGACCCTGGCAGTTTGCCGCCACCCTTTGTCTTCTGCATGGCTGTGCTCCTAGTTGCTACTTTTAGGGGTGACAGCGCTACTTGTGAGTTAAGTCATCGTCCCGTACAAATACGGGACTGTTCGATCCGGGGCCATTGGCTCCGTTCGGCCGGGTGCTTCTCAAGCGGCGGTGGACGAAGGCACATGTCCGATAAAACTGGTTCCCGTGGCGAGATTTTCGTCGTCGACGACGATCCCGCGGTTCGCGATACACTGTCGATGGTATTGTCGGCAGGCGGCTACGAGGTGATTTGCTTTGCCGACGGCGTTGCGCTGCTGTCGGTTGCACGAAGCCGGACGCCGGCATGCATCCTGCTGGACGTGCATATTCCCGGCAAATCCGGCCTCGACATCCTGAAAGAACTGCACGGCGAGGATTATCCCGCCCCGATCTTCATGATCTCGGGCCAGGGCGACATCGCCATGGCGGTCAGCGCCATCAAGAACGGCGCGCTCGATTTCATCGAAAAGCCGTTCCGCGGTAGCGAGATCGTGGCGCGGCTGAACGAGGCGATCGAGGCCTATGCGCGTCGCAAGACCGGAAGCATCGGCTCGAATGTCCAGTCGCTGCATTTTCCCGGCCGCGAGCCGCTGACGCGCCGCGAGCGCGAAGTGCTCGAGCAGTTCACCAAGGGCGCCTCCAACAAGGAGGCCGGCCGCCATCTCGGCATCAGTCCCCGCACCATCGAGGACCATCGCGCCAACATCATGAAAAAGCTCGGCGCGCGCAACGCCGCCGATCTGGTACGCATCGTGATGACGGCGTCACGCAACGCGTGAGCCACCCTTCGCGACTGCGCCATCAACTGCCCAGCGCCTTGCGAATCATGCTGGCGAGATCGGATTTGCGATAGGGCTTCGCCAGCAGCAGCACGCCCGTGTCCAGTCGGCCGTGATGGATGATCGCGTTTTCCGTGTACCCTGACGTATAGAGCACCTTTGCGCCCGGGCGGCGCCGTTCGATCTCGTCGGCAAGCTGGCGGCCGTTCATCGCGCCCGGCATGATGATGTCAGTGAAGAGAAGGTCGAAGGGACGGCCGGCCTCGACAAGCGCGAGCGCTTCCGCCGCATTCGCTGCATCGAGCGTCACATAGCCGAGCGAGTGCAATTGGGTCAGCACATAGTCCCTGACCAGCTTGTCATCCTCGACCACAAGAATGGTTTCGTGGCCGCCCTGCATTGCCGGCGCGACCGGCTCGACGTTGACGGCAGCTCCGGTGCCGGGCGGCAGATACATCTTGATGGTCGTGCCGTGGCCCTGTTCGCTGTAGATCTTGATGTGCCCGGCTGATTGTTTCACGAAGCCGTAGACCATGCTGAGCCCGAGGCCGGTACCCTTGCCGGGCCCCTTCGAGGTGAAGAACGGATCGAACACCTTGTCGAGAATGTCGGGGGAAATTCCGATCCCGGTATCGCTGACCGCGACCAAGGCGTAGCGGCCGGGGCGGACGTCCTCGTTGCTTCTGGCATAGGTGTCGTCGAGCACGACCGAGCCGGTTTCGAGAATCAGTTTGCCGCCATTTGGCATCGCATCGCGTGCGTTCAAGGCGAGATTGAGCAGCGCCGTCGTAAGCTGCCCAGGGTCGACGGTGGCGGCGCAGACGTCGTCTTCGAACACGGATTCAATCTCGATCTGCTCGCCAATCGTCGGGCGCAGCAGCTTGGCGGTATCGATGATGAGCGTATTGACGTCGATCTCGCGCGGCTGCAGCGGCTGCTTGCGGGCGAATGCCAACAGATGCTGGGTCAGCTCGGCGCCGCGCGAGGCGGCATCGTCGATCATCCTGGTGATGGAGGCGAGCTGTGGCTGGTCTTCGACCGCTTCGGCAAGGATCTCGATGGTGCCGGTGATGACGGTGAGAATGTTGTTGAAGTCGTGAGCGATGCCGCCGGTGAGCTGGCCGACCGCCTCCATCTTCTCGGTATGCCGGATGCGGTCTTCCGTTGCGAGCTTGTCGGTAAGGTCGCGGATGAAGCCGTTGAACACGATGCCGTCGCGGCGTTTCAGCTCGGTGATGGATAGCTCGACCTTGATCTCCTCACCGTCGCGCCGCAGGGCCTCGATTTCCAGCCGCCGTCCGAGGATCCGTCCCTCGCCCGTGAACAGGAAATGTTCGAGGCCGGCGAGGTGGGCGGCACGGTGCTGCTGCGGAACGATCAGCTCGACGAGCCTCTTGCCGATCGCTTCGCTGCGCGGCCAGCCGAAGATCTTTTCGGCCTGGCCGTTCCAGTCCGTGATGCAACCGCTTTCGTCCATCTGCACGAAGGCGTCGAGTGCGGTCTCGATGATGCCGCGTGCCAGCTGTTCGCTTTCGCGCAGGGTCTGTTGCGTCCGCAAGGTGTCGGTCATGTCGCGGCCGACGAAGAAGAATCGCTTCACCGGCTCAGACCATGTTCCGAGCCACGATAGCGGCACCGTGCGCCCGTCCTTATGGAAGACCCGCGTATCGGATATTCTTGGGCGCTCGCCTCGCCGTGCCGCGCGCATTTCCGCGCGTGACGTCTCGATGTCGTCGGGATGCATGAAGTGCTCGCCGCTGCGGCCGATCATCTCGTCCGGCCGGTAACCCAGAATGGCTTCGCAGCTTGGGCTGACCTGGACCAGAAAGCCGCGCGAGTCCATCACCAGGATCAGATCCTGCGAGGTTTCGAAGATGCGGCGGCGTTCCTCGGTCTGCTGCCGCAGCGCCAGCCGGGTCCGGTTGGTTTCGGTGATGTCGCGGGCGACCTTGGAGATGCCGATGGTCGCTCCCGACGGTGCCTTGATCGGCGAGATGCTGAGCGAGACTTCGACTAGGCTGCCGTCCTTGCGCCGGCGGATCGTTTCATTGTGTTCGATCTTTTCGCCCCAGCCGATCCGCCGCTGGGTGTCCTCGACCTCCGACTGCCGGTCTGCGGGAACGATGAGATCGACCTTCCTGCCGACGGCTTCGCTTGCGGCGTAGCCGTACAGGCGCTCGGCAGCGGAATTCCAGCCGGTGATCGTGCCGTCCAGCGACATGGTGATGATGGCGTCGTTGGACGAATCCACCGCCGCGGTGAACAGCCGCTCGCGCTCGGCAAGATGATCGCGCGCCGCCTCGGTGCGGCCATGCTCGGCCACTTCGCGTTCCAGCGCGATGGTCTTTTCGGTCGACTCATCGACCATCCGGGCGAAAGCGCGGGCCAGCACGCCGGTCTCGCCGGTCGTTTCCGTGGGAATGGCAACCTTGCCGCCGCGGCCGATGCTTTCGACGGCCTTGGTCAGTTGCACGATCGGTCGCGTCAATGACCGCGCGATCAGGAGCGCCAGCACCGCGGCGCAGAGCACCGCAATAAGGCCGACCTTGATGGCGGCGTTGCGGACCTGCTCGGCTGGGCCGATGATGATGGCATTGGGCACGGTCTCGATGATGCCCACCCATTCGCTGCCCGCCAGGTTTGCCGAGGCGAGCGCCGCGCCATCCGGCTTGCCCTCGGCGTCCAATATCGTCCGCGCAGTACTCTCCGTCGAGCCGAGCAAGGGCGCGAGATCCGGAAAATCCTTCCGCCAGTCGGTGGGTCTACCGAGATCGGAGCCGAATTCGCGCGCACGGTCGGGATGCACGAGATAGTCGCCGCGCTCACCGACAACGTAGATCGCGCCGCCTTGCCGAACCGCAGCCCGTATCCGATCGAGCGCCGGTCGCATGTCGACGTTGACGATCGCTATCCCGAACGGCTTGCCATCCGGCCGCTGCAGCGGCGTGGCGATGCGCAACGTCGGCAGATAGGGCGTTTCGACGGCGCCGTGCTCGTGATTGAGATCGAGCGCCGAAACAAAGATTTCGCCGACGGGAAGGCCGATTGCCTCCTTGAAGTACGGTCGTTCCCCCTTTGACTGCAGTTCGGCGTTGGGGACGAGACGAACCGCACCGTTCGGCCCGGACCGATCGACGCGAATGAGCTCTCGGCCATCGTCGTCGACACCAACGATTCGGAACTGCGCGTATTCCGGCTTCGCTTGCAGTTCCGCAATGATCCGCTCGACCAGCCGATCGTGCCAGGTCTTTTCGGAGAGCCCGTCGACCGGATCGATGCCGCCGGCCGCCCGCGCGCGGATCAGCCCGTTCAGCGCAACCGCAGAGCGGAAACCCGCGATATCACCGCGCGCGCCGCGCACATGGGTTTCCAGATCGAAGGCCAGCAGCCGCGCATGGGTTTCGGTACGATCGAGGATGCGCGGCAGCAGTTCTTTTTCCAGATCGCGATAGCCGATCCATCCGACCGCGGAAACCGCGATCGCGACGAGCAGGATCATCGCAATGGCCAGCCTTGTCGTGAGTGTCATGTCGCGCTGTGCGCCATTTCCTCTCGGTACGCGCGGGCGAGGAAATGCGAAGCCCGCTTGCGTTAGCGGTCCGACGAAATCTTGCCGCCGCCGGCTGCGACGATGAACGGTTTGCGGCTTCAAGACAAGCTGCAACTGTCGCCAAGAGGACACTGGGCCGGAACGGCTTGTGCAGGCTCCTGATCGCGCCGAGCTTGGTGGCCATGACAAGGAAGTCCGGCCCGTCGGCTGGTTCAGCGGGAATTGGCCGGCCCGAGATCGCAATGATGGGAAGCGATGTCTTCTGCTGGCGAACAAGGCGCAGCGTCTCGAACCCGTCCATGCCCGGCATGAAGATGTCGAGGATCAAAAGATCAAACGCTTCGGCACTGAGCAGGTCGAGCCCGCGACGGCCGTCACTGGCGACAACGACGTCATGGCCGGCTCCTTCGAGAAGTAGCCGCAGCGTCAGTTGAACAGCCTTGTCGTCGTCAACAATGAGAATTCTTGCCAGGGCCGCCGCTCTGCCGGGAATCACGTCAACGGAATGTTGAACCGTGACCCGAGTTGGGCGTTTGCGCAAGAATTTCGGTTGCTCCGCCGACCGCAGTCCAGACGTTATGCACGTTAACAGGCGGATTTGGCCGGCGCGCGTTTTTGCCGACCTGCCATGGCCGCGCGCGGCCTTCAGTCGTTGAGATATTGCGGATGTTGCGCGCGAATCCGCGCAAGCTCGCTCAGCGTCCCCGACAAATGTGTACGCAGATGCTTCTGGGCTTCCTCGGGCTCGCCGCCGGCAATCGCCTTCGTGATCAGCTTGTGGTGCCGGACGATATCCTGCGCCTTGCCGGGCGTTGGCAGATGCAGCCGGCGCAACCGGTCGATATGGCCGCTGCGGCTGCGCACCAGCATCCAGATATCCTGCTTGTCGGCGGCATCATAAAGCTGGGCGTGGAACTCGTTGTCGGCGGCCATGAATTTCTCGAAGGCGCCGGCCTTCGCGAATTGCTGCTGGCGCGCGATGGTCGCGTTGAGCTCAGTGACGAGCGCCTCGTCCGGCTTCAGCGCGAGGGCGCGCACGATCTCCAGCTCCAGGGCCTGGCGCAGGAAGTGCGCCTGCTGGGCGCGGTGCACGTCGATGCGGCTCACGACTGTCGCATATTGCGGAAACACCTCGACGAGGCCTTCTTCCTCGAGACGCATCAGCGCGTCGCGGATCGGCGTCGAAGACACGCCGAACTGCTCCGCCAGCGCGGCGCGCGACAGGGGCGAGCCTGGCGGCAGCTCCAGCGCGATGATCATGCCCCGCAGCCGCTCGAATACCTGCGGTGCCGCCTGACGATCGCGGTCGAGCCCCCCGCTCGATCGCGGATTCACGCGGCGCCGGCCAATGACGGGTTGATCCATTGAAATTGCCGCCATGCCCCCGAAGGGGCTTGTCACAGATGCACTAATACATTAGTGCATCTCCCGCAGGCGGTCAATCCGCACCCCCTCAGAGGAAACGTAATGAACAGGATGATATGGCGGGCGCTCGCGGGCGCCTTCGTGGCGGCTGGCCTTACGCAAGGGCCGGCGGCGTTGGCGCAGCAAAAGACTGAGATCGCACTGTCACGGCAGCCCGGCATCTTCTACATGCCGAGCCACATCATCGAGAAGCAGAAGCTGATCGAAAAGCATGCCGCCGCCCTCGGCGTTCCCGGTGTCACAGCCAAATGGCTGACTTTCTCCAGCGGCGGCGCGCAGACCGACGCGCTGCTTGCCGGCGGCGTCGACATCCTCAACACCGGCACGGGTAATCTGCTCTTGCTGTGGGATCGTACGCGCGGCGGCGTGAAGGGCATCGTCGCGACCTCGGCGCAGCCGATGACGCTGATCAGCAGGGATCCCAACATCAAGTCCCTGAAGGATTTCGGGCCCAACGACAAGATCGCCGTACCGACCGTGAAGGTATCGACCCAGGCCATCGTGCTGCAGATCGCAGCCGGCGAGCTGTTCGGCGCCGACCAATGGTCAAAGCTCGATCCCAACACCGTGCAGCTCGGCCACCCCGATGCCTATGCGGCGATGTCCAATCCGAAGCACGAGGTGCGCAATCACTTCGCGATTCCGCCCTTCACCTTCCTCGAGATGAAGAACGTGCCGGGCGCGCATGTCGTGCTGAATTCGCCTGATATCATGGGCGGGCCGCTGAGCCAGGCGCAGTTCTTCACCACGACGAAGTTCGCCGACGCCAATCCCAAGATCGTCCAGGCCGTGCGGCTGGCGACCAAGGAAGCGCAGGACCTGATCCGCAGCGACACCAGGCTGGCGGTCGAGATCTACAAGGAGATCACCGGCGACAAGACCCCGGTCGAGGACCTGCTGGCCTGGCTGAAGGAGCCCGGCATGATGGAATGGAATCTGGAGCCGCAAGGCACCATGAAGTTCGCCAATCATCTGTTCAAGACCGGCACCTTGAAGACGCAGCCCAAGGCCTGGACCGATTACTATTTGCCGCTCGCGCATGACCTCAAGGGCAGTTGATCCCATGGCGCTCCTCGACGTCGCCGACGTGACGCTGCGCTACAAGACCTCGAGCGCGGTGATCACGGCCACCGAACGCGTCTCCTTCACTGTCGATCGCTCCGATCGTTTCGTGCTGCTCGGCCCCTCCGGTTGCGGCAAGTCCACGTTGCTCAAGGCTGTCGGCGGCTATTTGCAGCCGAGCGAAGGCAAGATGCGGATCGACGGCCGCGAGATCGTCGAGCCCGGCGCAGACCGCATGATGATCTTCCAGGAATTCGACCAGCTGCTGCCGTGGAAGACCGTGCTGGAGAACGTGATGTTTCCGCTTCTCGCCGCGCGGCGGCTGCCGCGCAAGGAGGCCGAGGCAAAGGCGCGGGCCTATATCGATAAGGTCGGTTTGACGCGTGTCGTCGACGGCTATCCGCACACGCTGTCCGGCGGCATGAAGCAGCGCGTGGCGATTGCGCGCGGCATGGCGATGGAGCCGGATATCCTCTTGATGGACGAGCCTTTCGCGGCGCTGGATGCGTTGACGCGGCGCACCTGCCAGGACGAGCTTCTGCAGCTCTGGTCCGAAACCAAATTCACCGTGCTGTTCGTGACGCATTCGATCGCCGAAGCCATCAAGATCGGCAACCGCATCCTGCTGCTGTCGCCGCACCCGGGAAGGGTGAAGGCCGAGGTCGTGGATGTCGATCGCGTGTCCAGCGAGGACGGCAGCGCGGCGCGGCTGGAGAAGCAGATCCACGATCTGCTGTTCACTGAGCCCGCAACGGCTCATTGAGGAGAGAGCGATGGCGGAAGCAACCATCCTGCTGCGCGGCGACAAGGCGGTCGCCGCTACATCATCGGGTGAAGTCGAGCGCAAGCTGACGGTCTGGGAGCTGTTGTGGAACGACGGCTTCGTGCGCAAGGGCGTCATCATTCTCTTCCTTGCAGCCGCGTGGGAGACCTACGGTGTCCTGCTCGACAATCCCCTGCTGTTTCCAACTTTCCACGACACCGTCGTCACCATGTTCGACAAAGTGCGCGACGGCACCATCCCAATGCGGGCGTGGACGTCGCTGAAGGTGCTGTTCATGGGCTATTCCGCCGGCATCGTGCTGGCGGCGATCTTCACCATCCTTGCGATCTCGACCCGCATTGGCACGGATTTCCTCGAAACCATCACCGCGATGTTCAACCCACTGCCGGCAATTGCGCTGTTGCCGCTGGCCTTGATCTGGTTCGGCCTCGGCAACGGCAGCCTCGTCTTCGTGCTGATCCATTCGGTGCTGTGGCCTGTCGCGCTCAACACCCATTCCGGCTTCAAGAGCGTGTCCAATACGCTGCGCATGGTCGGCCGCAATTACGGCCTGCGTGGGCTGCCCTATGTGGCGCGCATCCTGATCCCGGCGGCGTTCGGCTCGATCCTCACCGGACTGAAGATCGGCTGGGCCTTTGCTTGGCGCACGTTGATTGCCGCGGAGCTGGTGTTCGGCGTGTCGTCGGGGCAGGGTGGCCTCGGCTGGTACATCTTCGAGAACCGCAATCTGCTCGACATACCCGCCGTGTTCGCGGGCCTGTTGACGGTGATCATCATCGGCCTGATTGTCGAGAACCTGATCTTCCGCACCATCGAGCGCAACACCGTCCAGAAGTGGGGCACCCAGACATGACGAACAACAAGAAAAGCCCGGACCAGCTTCGCAGCGCGCGCTGGTTCGCCCCCGACGATCTCCGCGCGTTCGGCCATCGCTCGCGCGCGATGCAGATGGGTTACGCGCCGGAGGAATGGAAGGATCGTCCGGTCATCGCCATCCTCAACACCTGGTCGGATGCGCAGCCCTGCCACATGCACTTCAAGAGCCGCGTCGACGATGTCAAGCGCGGCGTACTGATGGCCGGCGGCTTTCCGATGGAATTGCCGGCGCTGTCGCTGTCGGAATCGCTGTTGAAGCCGACCACCATGCTCTATCGCAACATGCTGGCGATGGATGCCGAAGAGCTTTTGCGCGGCCATCCCGTCGATGGCGTCGTGCTGATGGGCGGCTGCGACAAGACGACGCCGGGCCTCCTGTTGGGGGCCACCAGCATGAATA
Organism: Bradyrhizobium sp.; assembly: GCA_035278345.1. GTDB lineage: Bacteria > Pseudomonadota > Alphaproteobacteria > Rhizobiales > Xanthobacteraceae > Bradyrhizobium. Next base: position 11,889 of record DATEJC010000029.1, read on the forward strand.
TCCCGACCATCTACCTTCCGGCGGGGCCGATGCTGCGCGGCAACTGGAAGGGCAGGACGCTCGGCTCGGGCTCGGACGCCTGGAAATACTGGGACGAGCGCCGCGCCGGGAAAATCTCCGACAAGGATTGGGTCGACGTTGAAGCCGGCATCGCCCGCAGCTACGGCACCTGCATGACCATGGGCACGGCTTCCACCATGACCGCGATTGCGGAATCGATCGGCATGACGTTGCCGGGCGCCTCCTCGATTCCGGCGGCCGATGCCAACCACATCCGCATGGCCTCCGAATGCGGCCGCCGCATCGTCGAGATGGTGTGGGAGGATCTGACCCCACAAAAGATCCAGACCCGCAAGGCGTTCGAAAACGCTATCACCGTCGCGATGGCAATGGGCTGCTCCACCAACGCGATCATCCATCTGATCGCGCAGGCGCGCCGCGCCGGCCAGGACATTGGGTTGGACGATTTCGAAAAGGCGAGCCGCAAGGTGCCCGTCATCGCCAATGTGCGGCCGAGCGGCGACACCTATCTGATGGAAGACTTCTTCTACGCCGGCGGCCTGCCGGGGCTGATGAGCCGGATCAAGCAGCATCTGCATCTCGATTGCATCACCGTGACCGGAAAGACGATCGGCGACAACATCGCGAACGCGGAAGTGCATAATGACGACGTCATCCGCACCGTCGAGAACCCGATCTACAAGGAAGGCGCGCTCGCCGTGCTCAAGGGCAATCTCGCGCCCGACGGCTGCGTGATCAAGCCGAGCGCATGCGAGACCCGTTTCCTGAAACACACCGGGCCTGCACTGGTGTTCGACGATTATCCCTCGATGAAGAAGGCGATCGACGATCCCAATCTCGATGTCACCGCCGACCACGTGCTGATCCTGCGCAATGCGGGGCCGCAGGGCGGGCCGGGCATGCCGGAATGGGGCATGCTGCCGATTCCGACCAAGCTGGTGAAGCAGGGTGTGCGCGACATGGTGCGGCTGTCGGATGCGCGCATGAGCGGCACCAGCTATGGCGCCTGCATCTTGCATGTGGCGCCGGAGTCCTTCGTGGGCGGGCCGCTCGCGCTGGTCAAGAATGGCGATCGCATCACGCTCGATGTCGCCGCGCGCACCATCAATCTCGATGTGCCGGAAGCGGAGCTGGCCAAGCGCCGCGCTGCGTGGAAGCAGCCGGAGCGCCGCTACGAGCGCGGCTATGGCTGGATGTTCTCAAAGCACATCAAGCAGGCGAACGAAGGCTGCGATTTCGATTTCCTCGAGACCGGTTTCGGCGCACCCGTCACCGAGCCGTCGATCTACTGAGCACCGTCATTCCGGGTTCGCGCTTCGCACGCCCCGGAATGGCCGAGAAGCAATCGGCCGAAAGAGCCATAAAAAAGGAAAGTATCAGAAAGTAGCAAAGGGAGGACTACCATGAGCATCACGCGACGAACCATGCTTGCCGGAGCCGCTTCGGCCACGGCATCAACCCTGCTGTCCCGCGCCGCCGGCGCGCAGTCGTTCCCGTTCACGCCGAACCAGCGCTATCCCGATCCCGCGGTTCAGATCCTCGACCCGAGCTTCGCGAAGTACCGCATCTATTCCTCTACCGTCGAACAGGTCGCCAGCGGCTTTCGCTGGGCCGAAGGCCCCGCCTATTTCCCCGAGGGCGGTTATCTGCTGTTCAGCGACATCCCCAATAACAGGATCATGAAGTTCGACGAGAAGACCGGCCAGACCTCAGTGTTCCGCAGCAATGCCAACTACGCCAACGGCAACGCTCGGGATCGCCAGGGCCGCCTCGTCACCTGCGAGCATTCGGTGACGCGCCGCATCACCCGCACCGAAAAGGACGGCAAGATCACCGTGCTCGCCGACAAGTTCGAGGGCAAGCGGCTGAATGCGCCGAACGACATCGTGGTCAGGTCCGACGACAGTATCTGGTTCACCGACCCGCTGTTCGGCATCAATGGCGAATGGGAGGGCAAGAAGGAGAAGCCGGAGCAGGCCACTACCAACGTCTACCGCCTTGCCAAGGACGGCAAGCTCACGGCCGTCATCACCGACATCCTCAATCCCAACGGACTCGCCTTCTCGCCGGACGAGAAGAAGCTCTATGTGGTGGAATGGAAGGGCACGCCGAACCGCAGCATCTGGAGCTTTGACGTCAATTCCGATGGATCGGTTGGCAACAAGACAAAGCTGATCGATGCTGCCGACCAGGGTGCGCTCGACGGCTTCCGCGTCGACCGCGACGGCAATCTCTGGTGCGGCTGGGGCTCGAACGGTGCGCTGCAGGGCGAACCCACCGACGTCGGCGGCCGCAGGGTTTTTCAGCTCAAGGGCAAGTCCGAAGACCTCGACGGCGTCATGGTGTTCAACCCCGACGGCAAGCCGCTCGCCTTCATCAAGCTGCCGGAGCGCTGCGCCAATCTGTGCTTTGGCGGACCGAAGAACAATCGCCTCTACATGACCGCCTGCCATTCGGTCTACGCGTTCTACGTGGAGTCACACGGCGCCGTGTAAGGCGCGAATTGCAAGCCGTCATTCCGGGTTCGGTCCTGCGGACCGTCCCGGAATGACAACGAACTGGGACGAGTAAAAATGACAAAACTGAGTGAAGCCACCCGCAACAAGCTGAAGTCGGTCTCGACAGCCACGGTGGCGACCGCACTGTTCAAGCGTGGCTTCCGTATCCAGATAATCCAGGACGTTCGCCCGCTGAGCCCCGACCAGCCGACGCTGGTCGGCGAAGCCTTCACGCTGCGCTACATGCCGGCGCGCGAGGACCTGAACAAGATCGACGTGTTCCGCGACCGCGCGCATCCGCAGCGCAAGGCGATCGAGGATTGCCCGCCCGGGGCGGTGCTGGTCATGGACAGCCGCAAGGATGCGCGCGCGGCCTCGGCCGGGGCCATCCTGGTGACCCGGCTGATGAAGCGCGGCTGCGCCGGCGTCGTCACTGATGGCGGCTTTCGCGATTCCGTCGAGATCGCAAGGCTCGGCTTCCCGGCCTATCACCACCGGCCGAGCGCGCCGACGAATCTGACGCTGCATCAGGCGATCGAGATCAACGTGCCGATCGGTTGCGGCGATGCGCCGGTATTCCCCGGCGACGTCATCCTCGGCGATTCCGACGGCGTGATCGTGATCCCCGCGCATCTCGCCGACGAGATCGCGGAGGAGACCTTCGAGATGACCGCGTTCGAGGATTTTGTCACGGAAGAAGTCCAGAAGGGCCGCGGCATCTTCGGCCTCTATCCG
>DATEJC010000030.1:0-15274 GCA_035278345.1 Bradyrhizobium sp.
GGACTGGTCGCATTCTTCCATTCCCCCGATGCGGCTGGAGGCGCGCTTTGGCGACCGCGTGGTGCCGGCCTTTGCCGAACGGCCTGCCAGCATCTGGGCGATGATCGCTGACGCCGCGGCGCGCAATCCCGATGGCGAAGCGATCATCTGCGGCGAACGGCGACTGACCTGGTGCGAAGTCGTCGCGCAATCCGCCGATCTAGCGGCAGGCTTTGCGAAGCTCGGCCTTGAGCCCGGCGACCGCGTCGCGGTACTGCTCGGCAACCGCATTGAATTCGTGCTGACGATGTTCGCCGCCGCGTATGCCGGGCTGGTGACGGTCCTGCTGAGCGTCCGCCAGCAGAAGCCGGAAATCGCCTATGTGCTGACCGATTGCGGCGCGAAGCTTCTGGTACACGAGGCCACACTGGCGGATCGTCTGCCTGACGCGCGCGATGTGCCGGAGTTGATACACCGCATCGCGGTCGATGACGACGCGGCTCGGTCTGGCTTCCCGGCACTGCTTGGCAACGCATCGGTGCCAGCGCCGGCCGGTGTCGGCGAAGAGGATACCGCGATGATCCTCTATACGTCAGGCACCACGGGCAAGCCGAAGGGCGCGATGCTCGCCCATTGCAACGTCATCCATTCCTCGATGGTGTTCGTCTCGTGCCTGCGGCTTACGGAAGCGGATCGTTCGATCGCGGCCGTGCCGCTCGGCCATGTCACCGGCGTCGTCGCCAACATCACGACCATGGCGCGCTGCGCGGGTGCGCTGATCATCATGCCGGAATTCAAGGCCGGCGAATATCTCAAGCTCGCCGCGCGCGAGCGCGTCACCTACACCGTCATGGTGCCGGCGATGTATAATCTCTGCCTGCTGCAGCCGGACTTCGACAATTACGATCTCTCGAGTTGGCGCATCGGCGGCTTCGGCGGCGCGCCGATGCCGATCGCCACCATCGAGAAGCTGGCGGAGAAAATTCCCGGATTGCAGCTCGCCAATTGCTACGGCGCGACCGAGACGACCTCGCCGTCCACCATGATGCCCGCTGCCTTTGTCGCCAGCCATATCGACAGCGTCGGCCTGCCGTGCCCGGGCGCTGTTATCATTGCGGTCGATGCCCAGGGCAGGGAACTGCCGCGCGGCGAAATCGGCGAAATCTGGATTCACGGCGGCTCCGTCATCAAGGGCTACTGGAACAACCCGAAAGCCACCGCTGAAAGTTTTACCGGCGGCTACTGGCATTCCGGCGACCTCGGCTCGGTTGATGCCGACAATTTCGTCCGCGTGTTCGACCGCCAGAAGGACATGATCAACCGCGGTGGCCTGAAGATTTATTCCGCCGAGGTGGAGTCGGTGCTGGCAGGCCATCCCGCCGTAGTGGAGAGCGCGATTATCGCCAAGCCCTGCCCAGTGCTCGGGGAGCGCGTGCATGCGGTCGTAGTGGTCCGCAATGCCGTCGAGCGCGCGACGCTGCAGACCTGGTGCGCCGAGCGGCTCTCCGACTACAAGGTGCCGGAGACGATGGACCTCCTGACCGACCCTCTGCCGCGCAATGCCAATGGCAAGGTGATCAAGCGGCAACTGCGCGAGGGGCTCGCCACGCAAGTGGCCGCGGCGAGCTAGGGCTTGCACGCGAATGACCCGAAGCGGGCCTCAACTCCGGCCTAGATAGGCAACGGCTTCGATCTCCACCAGCACTTCCGGCTTTGCAAGGGATCGCACTTCAACAAGCGTGGAAGCGGGAAAATCTCCCGTGAAGAACTCGCGGCGCGCTCGCCAGATCTCGGTGTTGTTCCTGATGTCGACGACGTAGATCGTCATCTTCACCAAATTGTCCATCGTTCCGCCGGCCGCTTTGATGATGCGGTCAATGCGTGAAAATATTTGCTTGCTCTGTTCGTACTCATTCTTGCCGACCATCTCGGTGCCGCCTTCGAATGGACGCGCCACCTGGCCGGAGATATACAGCGTGTCGCCTGCGCGTATGGCGTTTGACCACAGACCTGGGCCGGCCTCGGCAACATCAGGGACCGATAGCCTTGTCCTCGGCATGGCATTCTCCTGTCGGTTGTCTCAACGCGATCCTGCTGGCTTATCGCAAGCCCTGTAAAGCGAGCCAATCTCAGGCTGCAGCTTTTCTGTTGGCGGCAAGACGCTCATCGACCAACGCGACCTGAGCGTCGATGGAGGGATGTCTCAAGCCCTTCTGGAGGGCAATGAGCTGTACCAGTTTGTCGGCGCGTTCGATGTTTGGCGCGCCATTCTGCAACGCGCGCGCCGCCGAGGCCGGGCGGGACAGGCTTTGCGCAGCCGCGGCGTACTTCTCGAACGGAACGAGATCCGACGGATTGGCGCCGAGCTTCACGCAGAGATCGAACACGAAATTGTAGACCGAACGCGACTCTTCGATATTTGAATGCACAGCTTCTTGCGCCGTCCGCATGCTATCCCTGGTGATGCAGCGGTAGTTACCCGCGAGCAGCATCGACCATTTGGCGAGCGGCACCCAGATCGAATCGTAGGCCTTCAGCTTGACCGGAAGCTCGATCTCGTCGCCGGATATCTTGAAGCGTGCACGATCAACGTCGCTCTCGAGGTTGCGGATGATTTGCGTGTCCCTGTCCTCCTCGAACTTTGCGCATTTGAAGTTGGTCGGCAGGGTAACCAGGAGCTCGTTGGCCTTGCCGTCCGGCGGACGGATCGCCTGCGGATCGGGGCTGTTTAGCGTGATTTTGTGCGGATTGACCGAATCCCAGACTCGCGGATCGGTGTAGGCCGCCTCCAGCGCCTTGTAGTCGAGACCGGGAATCCGCTTGATATAGGGGAGCGGCGGCATGTTCATGATCGACATGCACGGCACGCCCGACTTGCCGACGGCAGCGAGCAATTGGCGCACGCCGTCCGAGCGATATTGCGGCTCCTGCATGCACAAGCCAACAAGATCGAACTTCGATGGATCGACGCCGGTTGCGGGGCCTGCCGTCACCTTGCCGGGAAGCTTGCGGGACTCGAGCAGCACGGGCGCTTGGCGCCCGCGGACGGGCAGCGTCACCTTGAACCCTTCGGCGTTGATCAACTCGGCTTCTGCCGGCAGGCATACGAGGTGGATCGAATGGCCGCCGAACAGCAGCTTGGACGCGAGCAGGGATCCATACGACGCGCCCATGAGAAGGATGTTATAGACCGGCATCCAATTTTCCCCCTTGTTTTGAACACCGGCCAATCCGAGCAAATTTGCTGCGTGGCAGCGGTGAACGCTGGCAGTCTTCGTGCTGCACGACAGCTATAATTCATTTCGGTGCTTCCGAGATATGATTTTCAGTATGCTTCACCGCGCTGTCCGCATGACGCAAGTGCGTTGGTCAAGCGTCTACTGAAGTTGCGCTGCAGCAAATACGCAGGCCGATCCGTTGAAGGTCTGACCGTCAATGAGCCTGACGAGTTGAGTGACCCCGCATCGGCAGGCCTGGTCCTAGAGCTTCGGCGCGCCGCCCTTCGGTGCCGCACTGCCGTTGCCGGCGGCGAGCGCCTCCGCGTCGATAGCGGATGCGCTGATCACGCGCTTCACGTCGAGCAGGATGAACTGCGCGATGCTGACGCGATCGGCTTGCGTTGCCGGCGTGAATTGCACGCTGAACACGCCGTCGCAATTGGCGCCCTTGGCGTCGTCGAGCATGGCAGCGAGCGACTTCTCCTTCGCCGCGATCGAGCGCTTGACCACCGCGACGCAGCTGCCACGGCCGCGGCCGCTGTCGGTGTTGAGCTTCAGCGCCATCCTGGGATCGAGCGGCTTGTCGATCGCCTCGAGCGCAAGGGCCGGCTTGTTGAACTTGCCGCCGACCGACACGATCGAGTTGCCGCGATAGACGTAATAGAGGTGTTGGTCACCGACGATGGTCGGCGTGCCGTATTTGTCCATCACCTGCTTGATCATGTCGGCCTTGGCCGGCTGCTCGCTTTCGACAAAATTCAGCGTGCGCGAAACGTAGAAGACGCGGTTCTCGCTGGCGGGAGAGGAGAACCCGGCAACCAGCGCCTCGCCGCTTTGCCTGGCGGTGAGGGGTACGCTGAAATTCAACGTGGCGATGTAGCTGGTGGACGAAGCACCCAACTTTGCCTGTCCGATCTCGGTCTTGCTGTCGCTGCGTCCCTTGAAGGCGGCCTCGAACGCGCCTCTTGCAGCATCCGCGGTGGAGTCCGGCGAGACGCCCAGGATGTCGGGACGAACCTTGCCGGCGAATGCGCTGTCAGGCGTTTTCGGCTTGATCTCGGCGGCGAGGGAGGCTGCAGGCAGGACCCCTGCCAACACGACAAGCGAGGCGCGCAACGACATGAATCACCTGCAAATGAAAGGGCGAACCGGAATACGCCAAATCCTGAACCGGAATGTCAATGTTGGCGGACGAAACGCCGCGGGCCCAGCCCTCATTTCCGGTGCCAATCTCCCCTGTTAACGCTTTGACCTGCCTCGCTTTGCCTTGCCACGGCCATATCGTTAGGGTAACGCCGCGCCCAAGTGGGGACCGGGCGCCTGGCGCCGCTCCCTGGAGCAGCGGCTCATCGGCGGTGGGATAGCCTTAAGTGTCTGAATTATTTGATGAAGTAGACGAGGAAGTACGTCGCGAACAGCTCAAGAAGCTGTGGGACAAGTACTCGATCTACGTGATTGCCCTGGCGATCCTGATTATCGCCGGCGTCGGCGGCTGGCGCGGCTACCAGTACCTGGAAGCCAAGAAGGCGGCCGAGGCAGGGGCGGCGTTCGACCGCGCCGCGGAACTGGCCGACCAGAACAAGCACGCCGAGGCCGAGGCCGCCTTTGCCGATCTCGCGGCGAAGGCGCCGTATGGCTATCGCATCCTGGCGCGGCTGCGCGCGGCTGCGGAAATCGCCGCGCGCGACAAGGCGGCCGCGGCCAAGGCCTTCGACGATATCGCCGCCGACACTTCCGTCGGCGCACCGGAGCGGGATCTGGCGCGCATTCGCGCCGCGCAACTGGTGCTGGAAACCACGACCTATCCCAACATGCTGCAGCGGCTCGAGCCGGCCGCAGCGGCCGGCGCAACTTTCCGCCACAGCGCGCGCGAACTGCTTGCGCTATCGGCCTGGCGCGCCAATGATCCGACGGCGACGCGGCAATGGCTGGACATGATTGCCAATGACGGCGAAACGCCGCCGGGCCTGCGCTCGCGTGCCGAAGCGCTGCAGGCGCTGTTGCCGCCGGTCGCCAAGAGCTGACGGGATTTTTTGATGCGCGGATCGCAACGCCTCATCGCTCTCGCCGTTCTCGCCGCCCTTTCGGGCGCGCTGGCCGGCTGCGGCGGCGGTGTCGCCAATTTCGATCCGTCCGATCTGCTCGACTGGATGGACACCAAGAAGAAGCTGCCGGGCGAGCGCAAGCCGGTATTCCCCGAGGGCGTGCCCGGCCTCGAGCAGGGCGTGCCGAAGGATCTCTACAAGGGCTCGCGCCAGGAGCAGATCGATCAGCAGAACGCGGCGGCAGCCGCCGCGCCCGCCGCGCCTCCGCCGGAGCCGCCGCCGGGCTCGAAAGCCGCGAAATCGAAGGGCAAGTCGAAGCAGGCCGCGGCGCCGGCGGCGCAGCCGGCTGCGTCCGCCGACCCCGATGCCGCGCCGGCCGAGGAAGAAAACAGTGTTGCCGCCGCGCCTCCGCCGCCGAAGCCTGCCAAGGTCGTGCGCCGCCGCACCACTGCGCCGCCGCCCGATCCGCAGCCGCAGGCCCAGCCGGCGCAGCCGGCCCAGCAGCAGCAATCCGCATTCCCGGCGCCGCTGCCAAGCGGCAGTTTCTCGCGCTAGTTCATTCCCGTCACATTGACAGGCGCGGCAAAACCGGCGCTTGAAATCGTTCCATGTCGTTCACGATCGCCATCATCGGCCGCCCCAACGTCGGCAAGTCGACGCTGTTCAACCGGCTGGTCGGACAGAAGCTGGCGCTCGTCGACGATTTGCCCGGCGTCACCCGCGACCGCCGCGAGGGCGAAGGTCGGCTCTACGATCTTTCCTTCACCGTCATCGACACCGCCGGTCTCGACGAGGGCGCCAAGGGCTCGCTGACCGCGCGGATGCAGGAGCAGACGGAAACCGCGATCGCGCAGGCCGACGCGCTGATGTTCGTGATCGACGCGCGCATGGGGCTGACGCCCAACGACCGCGCCTTTGCCGATTTCGCCCGCCGCGCCAACAAGCCGGTGGTGCTGGTCGCCAACAAGGCCGAGGGCAAGCACGGCGAACTCGGTGCGATGGAATCCTACGCGCTCGGGCTCGGCGACCCCGTGCAAATTTCCGCCGAGCATGGCGAGGGCATGGGCGAGCTTTACGATGCGCTGCGCGCGCTGATGCCGGAGCCCGTCGATGACGAGGAAGAGCGCGACGACGAGGACATCTCGGAGGAGGAGGCGGCGACGCGGCCCATCCGCGTTGCCATCGTCGGCCGGCCCAATGCCGGCAAGTCCACGCTGATCAATCAGCTGCTCGGCGAGGAGAGGCTGCTCACCAGCCCCGAGGCCGGCACCACCCGCGATTCCATCGCAGTCGAGATCAGCTGGCAGGGCCGGAAATTCCGCGTGTTCGACACGGCGGGCTTGAGACGCCGTTCGCGGATCGAGGAGAAGCTGGAGAAATTGTCGGTGGCGGATGCGCTGCGCGCCGTACGCTTCGCCGAAGTCGTCGTCATGATGATGGATGCGCAGAACAAGTTCGAGGAGCAGGATTTGCGCATCGCCGACCTCGTCGAGCGCGAGGGCCGCGCCATCGTGCTCGCCGTCAACAAATGGGATCTGGTCGAGCGCAAGCCGAATCTGATCACGGGCCTGCGCACCGATGCCGATCATTGGCTGCCGCAGGTCAAGGGCGCGCCGCTGGTTGCCGTGTCCGGTCTGACGGGCGAGGGCATCGATCGTCTGATGACCGCGATCCAGCAGGCCTATGCCGTATGGAATCGGCGCGTTCCAACGGCGGCGCTCAATCGCTGGTTCGAGCAGGCAATCGCCGCCAACCCGCCGCCGGCTGTGTCGGGCCGAAGGCTGAAGCTCAACTACATCACGCAGACCAAGGCGAGGCCGCCGAGCTTCGTGCTGTTCTGCTCGCGGGCGGACGCGGTGCCGCAATCGTACTTGCGCTATCTCGTCAACTCGTTGCGCGAAGCCTTCGAATTGCCGGGCACGCCGGTCCGCATCACGCTGCGCGAGAAGGCCAATCCCTTCGCGCACAAGCGGAAGCGGCCGTCATGAGCGGCGAAGCGCCTGCAGGGCCGGCCGCGGCGGGGCCTCGCGGCGCAGCCGTCGTCTTCATCTTCATCACCATCCTGCTCGACACGCTGGCGCTTGGCGTCGTCATTCCGATCCTGCCAAAGCTGGTCGAGAGCTTTGTCGACAATGACACCGCCAATGCGGCACGCATTTTCGGCGTGTTCGGCACGGCCTGGGCGGTGATGCAGTTCTTCTTCTCGCCGGTGCTCGGCGCGCTGTCCGACCGCTTCGGACGCCGCCCGGTCATTCTGCTGTCCAATTTCGGCCTCGCGCTCGACTACGTGCTGATGGCGCTGGCGCCGTCGCTGTCCTGGCTGTTCGTCGGACGGCTGATCTCCGGCGTCACGTCGGCGAGCATCTCCACTGCCTTTGCCTATATCGCCGACATCACCGCGCCGGACAAGCGCGCTGCCGTATTCGGCAAGATCGGCGTTGCCTTCGGCGCAGGCTTTATCCTTGGGCCTGCCCTTGGCGGTGTGCTCGGCGATATCGATCCGCGGCTGCCGTTCTGGGCGGCGGCGTGCCTGAGCTTTGCCAACGCGGTTTATGGCCTGTTGATCCTGCCCGAGTCGCTGCCGCAGGAGCGGCGCTCGCCCTGGCGCTGGAGGAGCGCCAATCCCGTTGGCGCGCTGCGACTGTTGTCCTCCGGTCGCATCCTTGCGGGACTGTCGCTGGCGAACTTTTTCGCGCAGCTCGCACACGTCGTACTGCCATCGGTGTTTGTGCTCTATGCGACCTATCGCTATGGATGGGATTCCAAGACCGTCGGCCTCACGCTGGCGCTGGTCGGCATCTGCCAGATGGTGGTGCAGGGCGCGGCGATCGGGCCGATCGTAAGGCGCTTCGGCGAGCGCAATGCGCTGTTCTTCGGGCTTGCCAGCGGCACCGCGGGATTCTTCGTCTTCGCTACGGCGCCGACCGGCCAGCTATCCTGGGCGGGCATTCCCTTGATGGCGCTGTGGGGCGTTGCGGGCGCGGCGACCCAGGCGCTGATAACGCGGCTGGTATCGCCGGAGCAGCAGGGGCAGTTGCAGGGCGCGACCACAAGCGTGGCGAGCATTGCCCAGTTGCTCGGCCCGTTCCTGTTCACGCTGACCTTTGCGTATTTCATCGGGCCGCAGACGCCGTACAAGCTGCCCGGCGCGCCGTTCCTGGTGGCGTCGGCGCTGCTGCTTCTGGCACTGGCCGTTTCCCTATGGACGCTCGCGGGCCGCGAAAAAATAAGCCCCTCATCCCGCTTGGGATGAGGGGCGGTTGCTTCTGCGTCAGGCAGATGCCGTCACTTCTTCACCAGCGGGCAGTCGCTCGCTTCCAGCGGCTTGGCGGCATCTTCCGGCGGGATCGTGGCGACCAGCTTGTAGTAATCCCACGGCCCCTTGGACTCCTCGGGCTTCTTCACCTCGAACAGATAGGCCGGGATCAGGCGGCGGCCATCGGCGCGCAACGGGCCCTTGCCGAACAGGGGATCGTCGGTCGGGATTTCCTTCATCTTGGCGACGACCTTGGCGCCATCATGCGGATTGCTGCCGAGCGCTTCCATCGCCTTGAGGTAATGCAGGATCTCGGCATAGAGGCCGGCGACCGTCATCGAGGGCATCGAGCCCTTCGGCGAAACCTTCTGGAAGCGCTTCGACCATTCGCGCGTCTTGTCGTTGAGGTCCCAATAGAAGGATTCGGTGAAGGTCAGGCCCTGTGCCGTCTTCAGGCCCAGCGCATGCACATCGTTGATGAAGAGCAGCAGCGCGGCGAGCTTCTGGCCGCCAGCGACGATGCCGAATTCGGCGGCCTGCTTGATCGAGTTGGTGGTATCGCCGCCGGCGTTGGCAAGGCCGATGACCTTGGCCTTCGAGGACTGCGCCTGCAGCAGGAACGACGAAAAGTCCGACGTATTGAGCGGATGCCTGACCGCGCCCAACACCTTGCCGCCGGTTTGGGTGACGACGTTGCCGGTATCGCGCTCGAGCGCATGGCCGAAGGCGTAGTCGGCGGTGAGGAAAAACCAGGTGTCGCCGCCGGCCTTGGTCAGCGCCTTGCCGGTGCCGTTGGCAAGCATGTAGGTATCGTAGGTGAAGGAGACGGTGTTGGGCGTACAGGCCTTGCCGGTGAGGTCGGCGGTGGCCGCGCCCGAGTTGAGCAGCACCGAATTCTTTTCCTTCACCAGATTGTTCACGGCGAGCGCAACGCCGGAGTTCGGCGTGTCGGCGATGGCGTCGACCTTCTCGGCGTCGATCCACTGCCGCGCGATGTTGACGCCGACGTCGGGCTTGTTCTGGTGGTCGCCGCTCAGCACTTCGATGTTCCAGCCCTTGGCCTTGAGGCCGGAATCCTCGACCGCCATCTTGACGGCGGCAACCGAGTTCGGGCCGCCGATATCGGCATAGAGGCTCGACATGTCGTTGAGCACGCCGATCTTGACGGTCTTGTCCTGGGCGAAGGCTGGGCCGGCGAGGCAGAAGCCGGCGAGCACGATCAGCGCGGCGGAGTTCCGCGCAAGTTTGGCTTTCATGTTATTTTCCTCCATAGGTTGATGCCGGCGGATTCTTGCGAAATCCCCGGCATTCCCGGTGATTTTGGTGATCCGAGGCGGGTCTGGCAATGCGCCTATCGTAGCGCGTCCGAAGTCAATTTGAACTTCTGGATACGCTTTCCGGTGTCGACCTCGGCGGTATAAACGTTGCCCTTGGCATCGATCGCCATGGCATGGATCCAGTGGAATTGCCCGGCATTGCGGCCGCTGCGTCCGAACTGCCCGACCACGGTACCGTCGTCGCGTTTCAGCACCCGGATTTCGTTGTTCTCGCCGTCGGCGGTGAGCAGGTATGTCTGTTTCGGATCGGGCCAGATCGCGATATCCCACACCGCACCGTTGCCGCGCGTCTCCTTCTCGAAAAACCACTCCTTCACGAAGGTGCCGTCCTTTTTGAACACCTGGATGCGGTTGTTGATGCGGTCGCAGACATAGACCGAGCCGTCATTGCTCAGCTTCACGCAATGCACGGGGTTGGCGAATTGCTGCGGGGCGGGGGCCTTGGGATCGTAGGGCGGCTGCTTGGCATCGTCGGGCGGATTGCCGTAGGCACCCCAGTGCCGTTTGTAGGCGCCGGTCGTGGCGTCGAACACAATGACGCGGCGATTGCCGTAGCCATCGGCGACATATATTTCGTTGGCGTCCTTGTCGACGGCGGTCTCGGCGGGCTTGCCGAGCTGTGTCGTGTCGGCCGAACCCTTGCTCGGCGCGATCTTGCCGATCTGCATCACGAACTTGCCGTCGAGCGTGAATTTCAGGATCGCATTGTCGTTGTCAGCGTTGCCGCCGACCCAGACGAATCCGCGCTCGTCCACTTCGATGCCGTGCTCGCGGCCGACCCATTCATAGCCTTCGCCGGGACCGCCCCAGGAACGCAGCAGATTGCCGTCGACGTCGAACTCCAGCACCGGCGGCGCGGATACGCAGCATTTCGAACGCGGCGGATTGAGGGTTGCGCCTTTCTCGTCGTCGGTCAGCGAACGCGGGCGATGGATCACCCAGATGTGGCCTTTGGAATCGACGGTGATGCCGCCGACCTGGCCGAGGATCCAGTTGTTGGGCAGCGGCTTTGGCCAGGCGGCATCGACGGCGAAGGTCGGGATTTCGCCAGCGCGGGCGGGCGAGGACGGCGCGGCGCTTGTTAGTGCGAGGGCGGCGAGGGCGAAGGCGGATTTGGTGAAGCGTGCTTTGGCGGCGATGGAACGCGCGGGGGTCGACGTCATGGCTTCCTCCCTTGATGCGCTGCGGTTGATCCGCAGTCGCCACGGAGTCAATCGCTCCACGCGCAGGGTGTCAATTGCAGCCGGAGCTACGCAGGTGCGCGAAAATCCAGCAGCGTGCGCGTCTTGTAGTCATAGAGCTTGCCGGTCTCGGTCCATTTCGGCGAGCACATCGGCACGATGAATTCGGCGGGCCCGTCCGGTGTCTCCAGTGTCGTCGGGTCTTCCCCGGGGAAGACGATCGCGCGCATGTGGGTGCGGATCGGTCCCGGACTGAACAGGTTCACCCGCAGCGGCAACGACGCGGTTTCATGGGCCCAGACGCGAACCAGCGTTTCCAGCGCGGCTTTCGACGCGGCGTAGGGGCCGAGATAGGCATTGGCCTTGCTGGCAGCGCCCGAGGTGACGAACACCGCGCGGCCGGCGTCGGATTGCTTGAGCAGCGGCTCCATGCAGCGGATGAGTTGGAAGTTTGCGGTGACGTTGACCGCGAAGGCGTCGTTCCATTGCTTGAGCTCGATATGGCCGAGCGGCGAGGAGGGGCCGGGCACGCCGGCATTGCCGACGAGGATGTCGAGCTTGCCGCCCCGCTCATGCAGAGCCGCGCCGAGGCGAGCGATGCCGTCGGTATCGGTGAGGCTGAGCGGCACCAGCGTGGCGCTGCCGCCGTCTTTGCGGATTTCGTCGTCGAGCTCTTCAAGCCCGCCTTGCGTGCGCGCCACCGCCACGACATGCGCGCCGCGCCTGGCGAGCGCGATCGCGGTGGCGTAGCCGATGCCGCGCGAGGCGCCGGTCACGAGGGCAATACGGTTGGCGAGAGGTTTTGTCATTAGTCCATCAACTCACGTCTGTGCGGCGGGGTTTTACAGACGTGGATGGCCGGGACAAGCCCGGCCATGACGAAAATAGGCGCTATGCGCGAAGGCTTAACTCGCCTCCGCCAGCAGCGAGAGCTGGCGCGGCTGCGGCTCGACCTGGTTCTGGTCGGTGAGGCTGGTCGGATAGACGCCGGTGAAGCAGTGATCCGAGAATTTGGGATTGGCGGGATCGCGGCCGGGGAAACCCATGGCGCGGTAGACGCCGTCGATCGAAAGGAAGGCGAGCGAGTCGGCGCCGATGATCTGGCGCATTTCCTCCAGCGAATGCGTCGCCGCAAGAAGGCCGCCGCGGTCGGGCAGGTCGATGCCGTAATAATCGGGATAGAGGATTGGCGGCGAAGCGAGGCGGAAATGCACTTCGCGCGCGCCGGCATCGCGCATCATGCGAACGATCTTCTTGGAGGTGGTGCCGCGCACCAGCGAGTCGTCGATCAGCAGGATGCGCTTGCCCTCGATGGCGATGCGGTTGGCGGCATGCTTCATGCGCACGCCGATCTCGCGGCCGCTCTGGGTCGGCTGGATGAAGGTGCGGCCGACATAGTGATTACGGATGATGCCGAGCTCGAACGGCACGCCGGAAAACTGGCTGTAACCCAATGCCGCGGGTACGCCGGAATCCGGCACTGGCACCACGACGTCGATATCGACATGGCTTTCCCGGGCGAGCTGCGCGCCAAAGGCCTTGCGCACTTCGTAGACGGAGCGGCCGCCGACGATGGAGTCGGGGCGGGAGAAATAGATGTATTCGAAGATGCAGGGCCGCGGCGCCTTTGGCGGGAACGGCTTGTGGCTGTGCGCGCCGTGCTCGTCGAACACGATGATCTCGCCGGGCTCGACGTCGCGGACATACTTTGCGCCGATCATGTCGAGCGCGCAGGTTTCCGAGGCGAGGATGGGATGGCCGTCGAGGTCGCCCAGCACCAGCGGGCGAATGCCGAGGGGATCGCGGGCGCCGATCAGCTTCTTGTTGGTGAGCGCGACCAGCGAATAGGCGCCTTCCAAAGCGCGCAGCGCTTCAATGAAGCGGTCGATGAAATGGTTACGCTTGGAGCGGGCCACCAGATGCAGGATCACTTCGGTGTCGGTGGTCGACTGCATCATGGCGCCGTCGCGCACGAGCTCGCGCCGCAGCGACAGGCCGTTGGTGAGGTTGCCGTTGTGGCCGACGGCGAATCCGCCGGCGTTGAGCTCGGCGAACAGCGGTTGCACGTTGCGCAGGATGGTGGCGCCGGTCGTGGAATAGCGGACGTGGCCGATGGCGACACTGCCGGGGAGGCGCTCGATCACTTCGCGCCTGGAGAAGGTGTCGCCGACGAGACCGAGGCGGCGCTCCGAGTGAAAGCGGCTGCCGTCGTAGGAGACGATGCCGGCGGCCTCCTGACCGCGGTGCTGGAGAGCGTGCAGCCCGAGCGCGGTGATGGCGGCGGCTTCGGGGTGGCCATAAATGCCAAACACGCCGCACTCTTCACGCAGCGTGTCGCCTTCGAGATCGTCCTGCAGTTCGATGCCCAGTCCCGGTTGGGGGGCGGGATCGGAAGGGGTTTGCATCTCGTCCATCGCGCCTCTTTCTAGCGGTCCAAAGGTTAACGACCCGCGGGCTTTTCGATCAGCTTTTTAAGGCTGTCGCGGGCGGACTTATTATAGCCATCGCCGCCGGAACCCGGCTGCGCCGGCTCGGCGTCAGTCTGATCATCCTCGGGCTTATTCTTCTTGAATTTCTTTAAGATGGTGTTCTCGGGGTCGTCAGGCAAGAGGCCCTTCAGCCACTCGCCGGAGGCGTCCAGCACCGCCCGGGACTTGGCCTGCTGGATCCAGTCGGGCCGCTGCTTCTCCGGAACCAGCCAGATGAAGAATTCGTAGGCGACGACCACGATCAGGAGGCCACGGGCAAGGCCGAACAGGAAGCCCAACGTGCGGTCCAGCGCGCCGATCCGCGAATCCAGGATCATGTCGGAGATGCGGACGGTGATGACGGAGACCACGATCAGCGTCGCGAGAAAGGTGCCGGCGACCACGGCGACGAGCGCGATGGTGTCGCTGCCGAAATAGCCCTTGGCCGTCGGCAGCAGTTTTGCGTAGCTGTAAAGCGTCACCAGCGCCGCCGCGCCCCAGGCGGCGATCGACAGGATTTCGCGCATGAAACCGCGGACAAGGGCCAGGAGGCCCGAAATCAGCATGACGCCGAGCAGGACGATATCGAGATAGGGGAGAAACGGCATCGGCTGATCAGGTCCGCTCGTAGTCCATTGGCTGTGACGAATCGGAAGCGTCAGTGCCGTCCTACCTGACGGTGAACCGCCGCAACCCGCAAGGCCGGATGTCGCGCCATCCCGCCCGCCTTTTGCGCGGGTGGTATAGCGGCGCAGGCTGCTAACGTCACGCCCGCATTAGCCATTTTCCCTACGGAATCGGGCCGGTGTGGCATTTTTCTCAACCGCAGTCGCATCCCGGG
This sequence comes from Bradyrhizobium sp., assembly GCA_035278345.1. Lineage (GTDB taxonomy): Bacteria > Pseudomonadota > Alphaproteobacteria > Rhizobiales > Xanthobacteraceae > Bradyrhizobium. The sequence continues at coordinate 14,326 of DATEJC010000030.1, forward strand.
AACCCTCCCGGCCACCCCGTGGCGAGCCGCGTGCGGCGATCTCGGCAACGAGCGTGGTCAGCCCGCCAATGGGGTTGAGATTGAGGCCGGCATCGCCGCCGACCTCGCCGCGCCCGGATTCCGGCAGCACGGCGCGGCCAAAGCCGAGTTTGGCGGCTTCCTTGAGCCGGGCGGCGGTCTGCGCCACCGGGCGGACCACGCCGGAGAGCGAAATCTCGCCGAAATAAACCGCATCGGTCGGTAGCTGCGCGTTGACCAGCGACGACACCAGCGCGGCGGCGGCGGCAAGGTCGGCGGCCGGCTCCTGGATGCGCAGGCCGCCGGCGACGTTCAAATACACGTCATGGCCGGAAAGCTTGACGCCGCAATGCGCCTCCAGCACCGCCAGCACCATGGAGAGGCGGCTCGGATCCCAGCCGACCACGGCGCGGCGGGGCGTGCCCAGCGAGGTCGGCGCCACCAGCGCCTGCAATTCGACCAGCACCGGCCGGGTGCCTTCGATCCCGGCAAATACGGCGGTGCCGGGCGTGCCCAAGTCGCGCTCCGACAGGAACAGCTCGGACGGGTTGGCAACCTCGCGCAGGCCGAGGCCCGTCATCTCGAAAACGCCGATCTCGTCGGTCGGGCCGAAGCGGTTTTTCACCGCGCGCAGGATGCGGAATTGCTGCGAGCCTTCGCCCTCGAAGGAGAGCACCGCGTCGACCATGTGTTCGACCACGCGCGGCCCGGCGATCTGGCCGTCTTTGGTGACGTGGCCGACCAGGATGATGGCCGCGCCAGTCTTCTTGGCAAAGCGAATGAGCGCCTGCGCAGAGGCGCGGACCTGCGTGACCGTGCCCGGCGCCGATTCCACCGTGTCGGTCCACATGGTCTGGATCGAGTCGATCACGATCAGGCGGGGCACGGCGCCTTCCGAAAGGGTTGAGACGATGTCTTCAACCGAAGTCTC
>DATEJC010000031.1:0-2456 GCA_035278345.1 Bradyrhizobium sp.
GGACTTCTTGTCGTCCGCCTCCTGCAGCTTCGCCAGCAGCGACAGCCCGTCCATCCGGGGCATGTTGATGTCGGACACCACCATGTCGAGGTCCGGATTGGCCTCGAGCCTCTGCAGCGCCTCGAGGCCGTCGCGGGCGAAGACGAAGGTCACCGTTCCCGCGCGGATCTGGTGACGAAATTTCTGCAGCACCAGCGCCTCGAGATCGGGCTCGTCATCGACGAACAGGATGGTCGCGGTCATGCGGGGGGCCCGATTTCGCCTGAAATGCCGGGGACGGGATGAAATGAAATGGTCATCCCGGCAAGGCTAGCAAGATCGGCCGGATTTGTCTCTTGCCGCAGTGCGGGATAAGGCGGCCATCCCCGTTGATATCGTTAAAAAAACTGACGGCGGCCGAAGCCGCCGCCATTTGACGTCAGGTCGCCCTCAGGGTCTTCTCGCCGCTGAGGTCGTAATCGGCGATCTGCCGCGTCCGCTCCGAACCAGCCTTGGCGCGATGGTCGGTGGCCAGCACCACATAGACCGCCGGCAGCACGAACAGCGTGAACAGCGTGCCGATCGACATGCCCGCAACCACCACGAGGCCGATCGAGAACCGGCTCGCCGCACCCGCGCCGGACGCCGTCAAAAGCGGGATCAGGCCGGTGACCATGGCTGCCGTCGTCATCAGGATCGGACGCAGCCGGATGCGCGCAGCCATCTCGATGGCGGAGCGGCGGTCGAGACCCTCGTTGAGCTGGAGCTCGTTGGCGAACTCCACCATCAGGATGCCGTGCTTGGTGATCAGGCCGACCAGCGTCAGCAAACCCACCTGGGTATAGATGTTCATCGTGGCGGCGCCGAAGAACAGCGGGATCAGCGCGCCGACGATCGCCATCGGGACCGAGATCATGATCACCAGTGGATCGCGCAGGCTTTCGAACTGCGCCGCCAGCACCAGGAAGATGATGATCAGCGCAAAGCCGAAGGTGATGGCAAGCTGATTGCCTTCCTGCACATATTGCCTGCTATCGGCGAGGTAGTCGTGGCTGAAGCCGGCGGGCAGCTTCTTCGCCTCGCCCTCCAGGAAGTCGACCGCCTGCCCGACCGTCACGCCCGGCATCGGGACCGCCTGGAAGGTTGCCGAGTTGAGCTGGTTGTAATGGGTCAGCGCATTCGGATCGGTTCCGGTTTCGATCGATATGATGGTCGAAAGCGGCACCTGCTGGCCGCTTGCCGTGCCCACATAGTAGCCGCCAAGCGCTTCCGGCGACAGGCGCTGGCTGCGCGGCACCTGCGGAATCACCTGGTAGGAGCGGCCTTCGAGGTTGAAGCGGTTGATGTAGTTGCCGCCGAGCAGCGTTGCGAGCGTGCCGCCGAGCTGCTGCATGTTGACGCCGAGATCCTGCGCCTTGGAGCGATCGATCTTCACCCGAACCGTCGGCTGATTGAAGGCAAGATCGCTGTCAGAGACGATGAACAGGCCGCTCTTGCGCGCCGCCTCCTTCAGCTTTTCCATCTGCTCATAGACGGCCCGGAAGTCGGCGGTCGAATTGATCACCATCTGCACCGGCAGGCCGCCCGGCCCGCCCGGCAGCGGCGGCAGGTTGAAGGCAAAGGCCTGGACGCCCTCGATCTTGGAGAGCTCGGCCTGGACGAGCGGCTTCAGCTTGATTGAGGAGCGCTTGCGCTCGTCCCAGGCGTGCAGGAGCATGCCGGCGATGCCGTTCTGCGCGCCATTGATGCCGTTCAGCACGAAGCGCAAATCGGTCTCGGGGAATTTCTGGAACGCGTTGTCGAGCTTCTCGCCGTAGAAATCGAGATAGTCGATGTTGGCGTATTTCGGCGCCTTGGTCACCGCGAACACGATGCCCTGGTCCTCCTCGGGCGCGAGCTCCTTGGAGGTATGCATATAGAGGAAGCCGACGAGGAACAGGATCGTCGCCGCGAACAGCAGCGTGATCGGCTTGTAGTCGAGCGAGCGGTCGAGCTTGCGGCCATACCAGCGCGTCACCGCGCCGAACACCCGGTTGACCAATCTTGAGAAACGCCCCTCGTCCGCGCTTTTGAGGAACACCGAGCACATCATCGGCGACAGCGTCAGCGCGATCACGCCGGACACGATCACCGAGCCCGCCAGCGTAAAGGCGAATTCGCGGAACAGCGAGCCGGTGAGTCCGCCGAGGAATCCGATCGGCGCGTACACGGCGGCGAGCGTGATCGTCATCGAGATGACGGGACCGACGATTTCGCGCGCACCCTGCAGCGAGGCCTGCACCGGCGATTTGCCCTCTTCCAGATGGCGGTGGATGTTCTCCACCACCACGATGGCATCGTCGACCACAAGGCCGATGGCGAGCACCATCGCCAGCAGCGTCAGCAAGTTGAAGCTGAAGCCGGCCATCAGCATCAGGGTGCAAACGCCGATCAGCGACAAGGGGATCGTCACGACGGGAATGATGACCGAGCGGAAT
>DATEJC010000032.1:0-4412 GCA_035278345.1 Bradyrhizobium sp.
CAGGTTTTCTGGAAATCGAGCGTCAGGACCGCGGCTATGACAAGCCGGAAGCGCGCCTGCAGACCTACAAGGAATTCGTCCATCCGTTGGCGAATGCCGAGCTGGAAAAGCAGGCGGCGCGCTGCATGGATTGCGGCATTCCGTTTTGCCACCAGGGTTGCCCGGTCAACAATCTGATTCCGGACTGGAACAATCTGGTCTATCGCGACCAGTGGCGCACCGCGTCCGAGACCCTGCATTCCACCAACAATTTCCCCGAATTCACCGGCCGCATCTGCCCTGCGCCGTGCGAGGCGTCCTGCACGCTCAACATCGACGAGAACCCTGTCACCATCAAGACGATCGAATGCGCCATCGTCGACCGTGCCTGGGAGAATGGTTGGCTGAAGCCGGAAGTCGCCACAGAAAAGACCGGCAAGAAGGTCGCGGTGATCGGCTCGGGCCCCGCGGGCCTTGCCTGCGCGCAGCAGCTCGCGCGCGCCGGCCATGACGTGCATGTCTATGAGAAGCACGCCAAGGCCGGCGGCTTGCTCCGCTACGGCATTCCCGACTTCAAGATGGAAAAGCACATCATCGACCGCCGCGTCGCCCAGATGGAAGCCGAGGGTGTCACGTTCCATTACGGCGCCTTCGTCGGCGCCAATGGCAGCGTCGATCCGAAGAAGCTGGTCGAGCAATATGACGCGGTCGCGCTGACCGGTGGGGCGGAGGCCGGTCGTGATCTTGCGATCCCGGGCCGCGATCTCGCCGGCATTCATTTTGCGATGGACTTCCTGCCGCAGCAGAACCGCCGCGTCTCCTCGGAGCCGCTCAATGGCGCGGCCGACATCCTCGCCGGCGGTAAGCATGTCGTCGTCATCGGCGGCGGCGATACCGGCTCCGACTGCATCGGCACCTCGTTCCGCCAGGGCGCGAAGTCGGTAACGCAGCTCGAGATCATGCCGGCCCCGCCCGAGCAGGAGAACAAGGCACTGACCTGGCCGAACTGGCCGCTGAAGATGCGCACCTCCTCCAGCCAGGCCGAAGGCGCCGCGCGCGAATTCGCCGTGCTGACGCAGAAGTTCTCGGGCAGCGACGGCAAGGTGAAGAAGCTGCACTGCGTCAAGGTGGACGACAAGTTCAAGCCGCTGCCCGGCACCGAGTTCGAGCTCGATGCCGAGCTCGTGCTGCTCGCGATGGGCTTTGTGCATCCCGTGCACGAGGGCATGCTGAAGTCGCTCGGCGTCGACCTCGACCAGCGCGGCAACGTCCGCGCCAACTTCAGCGACTACCAGACCTCGCTTCCAAAGGTGTTCTCCGCCGGTGACATGCGCCGCGGCCAGTCGCTGGTGGTCTGGGCCATCCGGGAGGGCCGCCTCTGCGCGCGGTCGATCGACAAGTTCCTGATGGGGAAGACGGATCTGCCGCGGTAGGCCCTGTTGTTGTCACCCCCGCTCTTTCGTCGGGGGGTGACGTTTAGAGTGCTAGTTCTGCACCCTGACCCCCAGCGTCACCACCGTCGAGTTCGAGCTGGCGCCCGGCACGTTGGACTCCAGCCAGTCGCGCCGCAGCGTGCCCTTGAGCCAGATGTTGCGGTTCATCTTGTAGATCAGATCGCCCGAGACCGAGTAGGTCTGGTCGCGGCGGACGTTGCCCTGGTAGTCGAGCGTGCCAAAGGTGAACTTGCCGATGCCGGTCAGCCAGCGGCGGAAATCGTGATCGACCTCGAAGGTGTGGGTGCGCACCAGGATGCCCGCGGTGCCGGGCAGCGTGGTCTCGACCAGCTGCGTATCCGAGAAGTACTTCGCCGTGGTCAGCGGCGTTGCCGTCCACACCAGCGAGGCTGTCGTGAGCAGGCCCTGCAGCCGCGGCAGGCTGGAGTCGGCGTAGTGGCGCTCGGCCCAGCCGATCGCGATCTCGCCGGTCAGGAGCCGCGAGAACTCGAACGACGTGCCGGCCTTGACGTAGCCGCCATTGGAGTCGCGCGCGAAGCCGTTGCGATCGAGATATTGGTCGTGCACGCGGGTGTCGCCCTGCACCTCGCCGAATGGCTTCAGGCCCGGCATCACCTCGTAGGAGAGGCGGCCGATGCCGCCATACTGGGTGAAGTTGCGGTCATCATTGCTGGTCGAGGTGCCGTCGGTGAGCTTCGACCATTGATAGTCGGTGCGGTCGACGGTGGCGCCGCCGGAGACCTGCAGGCGGTTGAAGTTCTGGTCGAAGCCGAAGGTGCCGCCGACCGTGGTGTAAACCGGATAGCGCTGCAGGCCGGCCTGCACGTTCGGGCTGCCGGGATTGTCGGTGGCGACGAGCAGGCGTCCCTGCGCGGTCAGGCGCGTGTCCCTGCTGACGTCGAGTCGGCCATCGACATGGCCGTTGAAGCTCGGCCGGTCGATGATGATCGGCGCGGACAGCGGCGTGCCGTCGGCGTTCGGCGTCAGATTGTTGCCATAGCCGGTGAAGGAGCCGCGCAGGTCGGCGACGACGGCGTGACGCTCCCAGTCGGAAACGACGAGAAGCTCCGGCGCGATGACGTAGAACGGCGAGCCCTGCGGCACGGCGAGGCGGCCGGGATTTGTGTCATGACCCGCAGAGAGCTCGATCGCGCCCTTGAGCAGGAAACTGCCGGCATAGTCGCCGACCGCGCCGAAGGGATCGGGATCGATCGGAAGCCGCTTGCGTACCGGCTGGCCCACGACGATGCCGGCCATCGCCGGCGGCAGTGGCGCCTTGTTGGCCTTGTCCGACGGTGGCGGCGCGATACGTACGCGGCCGCTGACGACGGGCGTCACCAGCGGCGGCGGCTGGCTGCCAGGGCCGACCGGCGGCTTTGGCCTCGCCTGGGCCGGATAATATTTCGGCTTCTTGCGCTTGCGGTTCAGCGAGTCGTAGCCGGAATCGGACGCGCCGTTGGCAGCGGGCGTACCGTAGGTCGGGATCTGGCCAACGCGCGAGGGCTCAGGCCTGTCGGGCGTGCGCAGGCGCGGATCGCCGGACGAATCGGGAATGTTCTCACTGGTGCGATCCGGCGTGGTCCTGCGAAGCGGAGAATCATCCGACGAGACGAAGCCGCCGCGCACGGGGCGCAGCATGTCCGGCGTCAGCGTCTGGCCTTGCGCGAAGACGGGAAACAGCGCGGTCAACGCAAGGCATGGCAATAGCGCGCGAGAGAACTGCACGCGTCTGTTCCGGCCCCTTGCTGGACCCGACACCACGATGGAAAATACCCCAACGAAATCATATACTTGAACGATGCACTCGCGGAGGCCGCGAAAACGTCGTTAATGGAGTTAAAACAATTATGGTTAATGGGCCGTTGAGGATTGGCGCGCGCGTCGCCCTGCCCGCCCCATCGTGCTAAGAACCCAGGAATGGCCAATCCAAAATCGCTGATTCAGGACGCATCCCCCGACGCCGTGCAATCGGCGCTCCGCACGCTCGACGCCGGCTCAAGCGGCATTGCGGCGCTGGCAACCGCGCTGCGCGGTCCGCTGGGCACGACCTTCGTCGAGGCGGTCGAGCTGATCCGGCTGGCCAAGGGCCGCGTCATCGTTACGGGCCTCGGCAAGTCAGGCCATATCGGCCGCAAGATCGCCGCGACGCTGGCCTCGACCGGCACGCCCGCCTTTTTCGTGCATGCCGCCGAAGCAGGCCACGGCGACCTCGGGATGATCACGCCTGACGACGTCATCATGGCGCTATCATGGTCCGGCGAGCAGCCGGAGATGAAGAACCTCGTCAATTACTCGGCGCGCTTTGCAATTCCGATGATTGCGGTCACCTCGAATGCGGAATCCTCGCTGGGCTCGGCGGCGCGGATCGTGCTGCAGTTGCCGAAGGTGCGCGAGGCCTGCCCGCACAATCTGGCGCCGACCACCTCCACGCTCATGCAGGCCGCGATCGGCGATGCGCTCGCGATTGCGCTTCTGGAGGGCCGCGGCTTCACGGCATTGGAATTCGCCAACTTCCACCCGGGCGGCAAGCTCGGCGCGATGCTCAAGCACACCAGCGACCTGATGCGCTCGGGCAATGCGCTTCCGCTGAAACCGCTCGGCACCAGCATGTCGGACGCACTGGCCGAGATGACCGAGAAGGGGATCGGCTGCGTCTGCATCGTCGACGCACGCGGCTTGCTCGTAGGCATCATCACCGACGGCGATCTGCGCCGCCAGATGCGGCCTGATCTGATCACCGCGCTTGTCGACGAGGTGATGACGAAAAATCCGAAGACGATCAGCCGCGATTCGCTGGCCTCGGAAGCCGTCGAACTGCTCAACTCGTCAAAGATCACGACCTTGATCGTCACCGATGCCGACAGGCCGGTCGGAATCATCCATCTGCACGATCTGTTGCGCGCCGGCGTAGCCTAGCTACGCCGGAAACCGCGCTGCATTGGCTTCCAGCGGCAACGCAAGCGCGTTCGCAAGATACGA
>DATEJC010000033.1:0-6552 GCA_035278345.1 Bradyrhizobium sp.
CCGTCGCACCGTGAAACTGCACGATGCCGACGTGAAACTGTCGCCGAAGGAGTACGATCTGTTGCGCCTCCTGGTGCAGCATGCCGGAAAGGTGCTGACCCACAAGTTCCTGCTCGGCGAACTCTGGGATTACAACACCGACGCGCAATACCTGCGCGTCTATGTCCGCCAGTTGCGGCAAAAGATCGAAGCTGATCCGGAGCGCCCCGAATACATCCTGACCGAGACGGGTATCGGCTACCGGCTTCGTGCTCCGGACTAGGTGCGGCTGGCGCGGTCAGCTCGCGTCGAATTGCAATATATTGTCCTATATTCAGGTCATCGGGAGCAGAGCGCGAAGCTTTGTATGTGCTTCGCGTTTTATAGGCGTTTGATAAGCAACATCCTTCACTTCCATCCATAATATATAAATATATTGACATATTCTGCGTCTCCGCCTAAACACGCTTCACCACGCCTCGAAGGCCGGAGCTCCGCATGCCGATCGCCCGCTCTGTTCTGCTCGATCCGATCCAGGTCGGTTCGTTGCGGCTTTCCAGCCGGATCGTGATGGGCTCGATGCACACGGGCCTGGAATGCCATCCCGAGCGCTTTGACGAGCTTGGCCGCTTCTATGCCGAGCGCGCCAGGGGCGGCGCGGGGCTGATCGTGACCGGCGGCTTCGCGCCGAATTTCGCCGGCCGCATGAAGAACGAGCCGGGCACGTTCGAGCGGCCGGATCAGGTCGCCGATCACCGCAGGATCACTGCGCCCGTCCGCGCGGCCGGCGGCCGCATCCTGCTGCAGATCCTGCACGCCGGCCGCTATGGCTATCATCCGGCGGTGGTGGCGCCCTCGCCCATCAAGTCGCCGATCAACCGCGACGTGCCCGCCGAGCTCACCTCCGAACAGATCGAGGAAACAATCGCGAACTACGCGACGACGGCGCGGCTTGCGACCGAGGCCGGTTATGACGGCGTCGAGATCATGGGCTCGGAAGGCTACCTGATCTCCGAGTTCCTGGCGCCGCGGACCAATCATCGCGACGATCAATGGGGCGGCCGACTTGAAAACCGCGCACGCTTTCCGCTTGCCGTGATCAAAGCTGTACGCGCGGCGATCGGCGAGGCCGTCATCTCCTACCGCATCTCCGCGCTCGAACTGGTCGAGGGCGGGCTGACGCAGGACGAGACGGTGTGGCTTGCCAGGGAAGTCGAGAAGGCGGGCGCGGATTGCCTGTCGACGGGGATCGGCTGGCATGAAGCCGCGGTTCCCACCATCGCCGGCCCTGTCCCGCACGCCGCCTTCATCGACTCGACGCGCCGGCTGAAGACGGCGGTGTCGATTCCGGTCACCGCCAGCAATCGCATCAATCTGCCTGATGATGCCGCCGAGATCATCGCCAGCGGCTCGGCGGATCTCGTTTCGATGGCGCGGCCGCTGCTGGCGGATGCCGAATTCGTCAACAAGGTCGGCCGCGGCCGGCCCGATCTTGTCAATGTCTGCATCGCCTGCAACCAGGCCTGCCTCGACCATTATTTCACCGATCAGGTCATCACGTGCCTGGTCAATCCGCGCGCCGCGCGCGAGAACGAGTTTTCCGACGCCCCTGCCCCAGCGCCCAAGCGCATCGCCGTGCTCGGCGCGGGAGTAGCCGGCATCGCGGCGGCGCTCGAGGCGGCGCGGCGCGGGCATCACGTGACGCTGTTCGAGGCGGCCGCGCGCATCGGCGGCCAGTTTGCGCTCGCGGCAAACATTCCCGGCAAGGAGGATTACGGACTTTCGCTGGAAAGCTATGAAGCGCAACTTGCCGATGTTGGCGTCGAGATCAAGACGGGCATGGCGGTCGATGCCGAGTCCATCGATCGGTCCAACTTCGACGAGGTCATCGTCTCGACCGGCATCTCGCCGCGCCTGATCGACATCCCCGGCGGCGACGATCCCCGCGTCGTCGGCTACACAAAAATCCTCGACGGCGGTGTGAAGGCCGGCGATCGCGTCGTGATCATCGGCGGCGGCGGCATCGGCCATGACGTCGCGCTGTTTCTCGCCATGGAGACCAACGGCCGGCGACAAACGCGCGAGGAATTCTTCGAGCGCTGGGGCATCAACGGCAAGGCCAAAGCGCACGCGGCGCGGCGGCAGATCACCATGGTGAAGCGCTCGCCCGGCGCCTTCGGCCGCACGCTCGGCAAGAGCACGGGCTGGATCCTGCGGCAGGAGCTGAAGGACCTGAAGGTCCGCCAGATATCCGATGCCAATTACATCAGGATCGACGCGCAGGGACTGCACGTCGCCCTGCCCGACCGCAACGAGATCCTGCCGTTCGATACGCTCGTGGTCTGCGCCGGCCAGGAGCCGGAGCGGCGGATCGCCGACGCCATCGCGGCGAATGGTCAGTGTGTGCACGTGATCGGCGGCGCGCGGCTCGCGGGCGAGCTCGACGCCAAGCGCGCGATCTATGAGGGCGCCATTCTCGGCAGTCGCATCTGAAGATCGCGGCGAAGACCGCGGGAGATCAAAACGAAACCAGGTGAGGAGCAGAAGCATGAGAGGTCTTAAGGATCGCGTCGCGATCATCACGGGCGCCGCCGGCGGCATCGGCCACGCGATCTGCCGCCGCTTCCTCCATGAGGAAGTCAGGATCATCGCGCTCGACGTCAATGCCGAGGCGCTGAAGCAGCTCGCGGCCGATCTCGGCGCGGACGATGCCCGGCTGCTCTGTGTCGTGGCCGATATCTCCGACTACGGGCGCGTGAAGGAAGCAGTCGACCGCAGCGTCGCCAAACTCGGCAATCTCGATATCCTCGTCAACAATGCCGGATGGGATGTCGCAAAGCCGTTCCTGCAGACCGAGCCCGATCTCTGGGACAAGATCATCGCGATCAACCTGCGAGGTCCGCTCAACCTGCACAAGGCAGCCCTGCCCCATCTGATCGCCGCGGGCGGCGGCAAGGTGGTCAACATCGCTTCCGACGCCGGACGGGTCGGCTCGTCAGGCGAGTCCATCTATTCCGCCTGCAAGGGCGGCATCATCGCATTTTCCAAGACGATCGCGCGGGAATGCGCGCGCGACAATGTCAGGGTCAATGTGGTCTGTCCCGGCCCGACCGACACCGCACTGCTGCGCTCCTTTGTCGGCGATGGCGAGTATGGGCAGAAGATCTATGACGGGCTGAAGCGCGCGATCCCGCTAAAGCGCCTCGGCCAGCCCGACGACATCCCGGGCCTCGTCGCCTTCCTGTCGAGCGACGACGCCAACTTCATGACCGGCCAGGTGATCAGCGTCTCCGGCGGTCTCACGATGAACGGATAGGGACAAGCACAAGGGAAAGCAGTCAGATGGCTTCTCTTTCGCGAAAGGATGCAGGCGCGGTCTTTCTTGACGAGGCCGGGACAGCCGCGCCTGACAAGGCCGATCGGGTCGCCGACCACCTCAACAACCGGATCTTCTTCCGCCTGTTCCAGGTCGCCAACACGCTGCAGAAGCAGGCGGTGAAGGAGCTCGGGGTGACGACGGTGCAATGGGCGGTGCTCGGCGCGCTCAGCGACCCCCGCCCGACCTATGGCATGTCGGTCGGCACGCTCGCCGACTTCCTCGTCGTCAGCCGGCAGAATCTGGATGGTGTGCTGAAACGCCTCGAGCGCGACGGGCTCGTCGAAAGGGTCACCGACCCCGCCGACAAGCGCGCGCGCATGGTCAAGCTCACGCGCGAGGGCTTTGCGTTCTGGGCCGATTTGCGCCAGCGGATCTTTCAGTTCTACGACCAGGCCGCCAGCGGCTTCAAGTTCGACGACCGCGTCGCGCTGGCGCATTATCTCAACGAGCTGCAGCGCGACCTGATGAACGTGCGCCTGGAACAGCCGCGGCGCGCGCGCAAGAAGGCGAAGCGGCGGTCCTGACGCGAGCGAGTGGGCACTCCTTTGCCCGGCGTCATCGCACTTCCCCCGCTTTCGCGGGTGACGACGATTGAGTGCGTTCAGCATGCCGTCAGGAATGGAACAAGTAAGGAAGGCGCACGTTGAGCAGTCCAACCGAAATCCGCGAGCAGCCCGATGGACAACGCCACCCTCTCCCCGGACACAGTCCCCCACGACGAGACGACTTCCCGCGCCGGGAGCGCGCGCAAGCCCCATGGCGTCGTCTCGCCTGCGCCGCCCCGTTTCCCCGATGTGCTGGCCGAGATCACGCGTGCGCAACCGCTGACGATGCTGAGCATCGCCTTCGTCGCAGGACTTATCGTGGCTGCGGGCTGGCGCCGCTGACTGCGAGGCGATTCAGCGCGCCGCCGTCGTGGCCGGACGGAAGTAGAAAGGCTCGCTCGGCAGCGAACCGTAGACGAACGGCTCCTGCCGCCGCGCCGTTGCCGCCAGCACGTCATCCCTAACGAAGCGAAACAGCATCGAGATTTCCAGCCCCGGCTGCTTCATGCGTTTGAGCAGCGCCTTCATGAACGGGCTGTTGCCGTCGTCGCCGTCATTGGCGACCTGGCCGGCCTTCGCCGCATAGGCGATCATCGTCCCGCCCTCCGGCTCCACCCGCGCCAGGCCATTGCCGATCGATCGCGTGCTGTTGGTCAGGCGCATCTGCGGCGCAAATGGATTGTCCCGGCAGGCATCCAGCACGATCAGCCGGAGGCCGCGCGCCCCTTCGATGGTGGTGGAGAGCTCGTCGATCGACACGGCTTCGAGACGAACGTCGCGGTCGGTCCTGAACTGCGCATCCACGGGGACCAGCCAATTGATGCCGCCCATCTCGAGGCCGTGGCCGGCAAAATAAACGAGCGCCCAATCGGCCGCCTCCGCCTCCCTTGCAAAGGTGCGCAGCGCCGAAAACATCTGCTCGCGCGTCTGATCGCGCAGCAGCGTGACTTTCCGGAAACCGGTTGCTTCCAGTTCCGCCGCCAGCGCCTCGGCGTCGCGCCCGGGATTGTTGAGTGCGGGAACGTTGCGATAGGCGGCATTGCCGATCACGAGCGCAACGCGGTTGCTTTGCTCCGGCTTCGGCCTGCCGGGGGTTGCCGCTTGCGGGGTGGACGGCACGAGTGACGCGCTGTCCAACTCACGCAGCAGCTGTTCGGCATCGCGCAATGTGTCGGCCGCCTCGACGCTGGACAGCGGCAGCTTGCGCGCGGTGGCCAGCGCATCCCTGGCCAGAGCCAGATCGCCCGAGCGCGACGCCGCCAGGCTCCTGAGCGCGAATGCCTCGCCATTGTGCGGATCGATCTTGATCAGCGCCGCCAGCGCCGCCAGCGCGTCCGGAAAGCGCCGCAAGGCGACCAGCGTCCTGCTGTGCAGCAGGCCGATGTCAGCAACCGCCTTTGGCTGCGAGAAATCGCCGAGATTGCGCCCGGCCTTCGCCCGCATGACCTGCTGCAGCGCCTCGTCCGGCCGGCCGAGCTGCAACAGGAAGTCGCCCTGATTGATGAAATTGTAGACGTTGTTGGGCTGCAATCTTGTCGCCTGATCGAGGTCAGCCCTCGCCTGCGCGCTGCTGCCGGTTCTGACAAGGACCGACGCGCGAGAGCGCAGCGCGGCGGCGCGGTCGTCATTGTTCGCAGCCACTGCGAATGCCCTGGTGGAATCGGCGATGGAGAGGTCGTACTGGCCGAGCCCGCCGCGGAGCACCGCTCTGGCCAGCCAGGGGTCGAAGAACGATGGATTGTCCTCCAGCGAACGGTCGCAATTGGTCAATGCATTGCGATAATCGTGCCGCATCAGATAGTCGTAGCAACGGTTGTAGTAGGCGGCCGAGCGCTCCTTGCTGGCGATGCCGGGCGTATTGATGATCGCCATGCAGGCGGCAAGCCCCGCGGCGCCATTGTCGTTGCGGCAGGTTTCCCAGAGTTTTGCGCGGCTGTTTGAGGCGGCCGGAACGGACGCGGTCGAGGCGAGCAGTGCCGCCGCCGCAAGCAGCAGGCTCGCGTAGAGGTGTGTCCAGAACGCGGACCGGGCGGCGTCGATGTGGGGGAGGACCATGGACGTATTAGATCGGCGCTCAGCGCGACGGAGATGGCGAATGGGAGCGTCCGGCCGGATTGAGCGATGCGGCATCACGATCGAAAAATCGCCTGGCCCAACCGCTCATGACGACCATCGCCGTTCCCACGATCAGGAAGATCGATCCGATGAAGCCAAGGATGATCGGCATGAACCAAAGTGAAAAGAACCCCTTGATCGCCGCCGAACGAGGCTCGTCCGGATCGTAGAAAACCGAGACGGTCTGTCCGGTGCGGTACATGGGCGGATTGCTGCGCAGCCCCGACTCGAGTTCGATGGTCGCACCCTCCAGCGTCTGGAACCGCACGACGGGGGCAAACAGATAGCCCGTGTTCTCGCGGTCGCGCGTACGCTCCATATCGATCACCCTGCCCTCCACCTCGACGGCGTGCCCGAGCCACGTCTTCGTGGACGACACCGCCCAGGCAGCGCCGAGCAGAAGCAGCAGACCAAGCGGGATAAACGCGAACTTGCCGAGGCGTCTTAGAAAAACAACGGGATCAAACATGCGAAAAAACGGTCCTGCAGGGGAAAAAACTGACACCGTCATATGTCTATGGCCGCGCCAATGGG
>DATEJC010000034.1:0-8643 GCA_035278345.1 Bradyrhizobium sp.
CAATGTCGGCGACATGATCCAGGCCGGTCAGCGGCTCGGCAACGTCGTGCCGCTCGACGAGGTCTTCATCGACGCCAACTACAAGGAGACACAGCTCAAGCGCATCCGTCCCGGCCAGCCGGTGACGATCAAGGTCGATGCCTACGGCTTCCGCAAGTTCAAGGGCGTGGTCGACAGCATTTCGGCGGGCGCGGGTTCGGTGTTTACGCTGCTGCCGCCGGACAATGCCACCGGCAATTTCACAAAAATCGTGCAGCGCGTGCCGGTGCGCATCCGAGTGCCGAAGAGTGTGGCGAAGCAACATATGCTGCGCGCGGGCATGTCTGTCTACACCACCGTCGATACGCGCGAAGGCGCGCATGACGCCGACAGCGAGGCCGATCTCGATTCGCCCGAGACGACGCAGACGAAGTAATCCGAAGGTTCGGGGCAGGTCATGGCCGACGCCACCACCGCAGTGCCTGTAACGATGAACCCGGCTATGGCGTCCGAACGGATTCCGCCGAAGCGGCTGTTCGCTTTTCTCATCATGGTGTTCGGGATGTTCATGTCGATCCTGGACATCCAGATCGTCTCGGCCTCGCTCAACGAAATCCAGGCCGGCCTGTCGGCCAGCCAAAGCGAAGTGGCGTGGGTGCAGACCTCGTATCTGATCGCCGAGGTGATCGCGATCCCGCTGTCCGGCTTCATGTCGCGCGCGCTCGGCACGCGGCTTCTGTTCGCGATCTCGGCCTCCGGCTTCACCTTCGCGAGCTTCTTCTGCGGCTTCGCCTCGACGCTGGAACAGATGATCATCTGGCGCGCGATCCAGGGGTTTCTGGGCGCCGGCATGATCCCGACGGTGTTTGCTTCCGCCTACACGGTCTTTCCGCGCTCGAAGTTCTACATCGTCGGCCCCATCATCGGGCTCGTTGCGACGCTGGCGCCGACCATCGGCCCCACGGTCGGCGGCCTGATCACCGACTGGATGTCGTGGCACTGGCTGTTCTTCATCAACATCGTGCCCGGTATCGGCATCACCGTCGGCGTGCTCATGCTCTGCGATTTCGACCGGCCGCAATTCGAGCTCCTCGAACATTTCGACTGGTGGGGCCTGTTGTTCATGGCCAGCTTCCTCGGCACGCTGGAATATGTGCTGGAGGAGGGCGCGCGCTATGAATGGCTGCAGGACACTTCGATTGCGGTCTGCGCGGCGATCAGCGCCGTGTCGGCCATCGCCTTTTTCTGGCGCGTGTTCACGGCGCGGGAGCCGATCGTCGATCTCACCACGTTTGCCGACCGCAATTTCGGCATCGGCTGCCTGATCGCGCTGTTCATCGGCGTCGGCCTCTATGGTCTCACCTACATGTATCCGCGCTATCTCGCCGAGGTGCGCGGCTACAGCGCGCTGATGATTGGCGAGACCATGTTCGTCTCCGGCATCACCATGTTCCTGGTGGCGCCAGTCATCGGGCGGCTGATGACGCTCGTCGATCTGCGCATCATCATTGCCTTTGGCCTTATCACCTTCGCGCTCGGCTCCTACCAGATGACGTGGATCACCAAGGACTACGATTTCTGGGAGCTGTTCGTCCCGCAGGTGCTGCGCGGCATCGGCATGATGTGCGCGATGGTGCCGACCAACACGATCGCGCTCGGCACGCTGCCGCCGGAACGCGTGAAGAACGCCTCCGGCCTGTTCAACCTGATGCGCAATCTCGGCGGCGCGGTCGGGCTTGCCGTCATCAACCAGGTGCTGAACGAGCGCACCGATCTGCACATCGCGCGGCTGCACGAGCGGGTGAACTGGGGCAATGCGACGGCGACCGAGACGCTCAACACGCTGACCCAGAAGATGCAGGGAATGGGCGACGCGACGCTGATGGCGATGAAGCAGCTGTCGCAGATCGTGCACCGCCAGGCCGCTGTAATGGGCTATGGCGATGCCTTCTTCCTGCTGACGATCTTCTATGTCGGCCTGAGCCTCCTGGTCTTCCTGCTGCACAAGCCGTCAGCGGCGGTGCTCGGCGGCGATGCCGGGCATTAGCCCCCTCGGTTCGTTGCCGGATTGATGTCCGGTTTCTGGGCGGGACCTGCGGAGAATAACCGAACATTAACCATATAAGCCGATGATTTTAGCCTATTTGGCTGGGCAATCGTGCGCGGGTCGTCGCTGGATCGTCCACGCGATGGCTCTTTCTGTTTTGCTGATTGGGGGACTGTTGCGACTGGGCTGAGATGTAGGGAACGCAGGTGGCTGAAACACCGGACAAGCAAGTGCAAGGCGACAAGCAGCCCGAGGCGGTAGCGCTGGGGGCTTCGAGCCGCATGACTGCAACCATGGTGTCGCTGGCCGCCCTGGCGGTCCTCGGCGCGGCCACCGCCAACTCCTTGCCAAGTTTCTCTCTGCCCGGTTTTTCCCTGCCCAGTTTCTCGCTACCGAGCTTCGACCGCTTTTCGCCGCCGAATTTCGACCATGTCGCTTTGCCAAAACTCGATTCCCTCTCCTGGCCGAACTTCAATCGCACCCCGGAGGCGAAATCCAATCGGATCGCCCCGCCGGCCCCACCGAGGGTTGCTCCGGCCCCGATACCGGATCCTGCCGTCTACGCCGCGCTGACGGATATCCAGTTCTCGCAAGGACAAAATACGACGACGCTGGCGGCGCTCTCGGAGAGTTCTGCAACTCAACAGGCCGATCTGAAGAGAATATCCCGTCAACTTACGTCCCTGTCGGCGCAGGTAAATGCGCTGCAGGCGGGGTTGGGTCCGCTCACGACCTCCAGCATCCCGCCTTCCAATCCGCGCGCGCGGATCATACGGACGTCGCGAAAGACGACCCATACGACCCCTGCACTGCCCAAGCCTGTCGGTCCGGTTTCGGTCGGGGGAGCTCCACTTACCACGGCACCGGCACCGCGCTCGGGCGCGTGATGTCCGGCTAGCGACTTGACGCCGCCGCGCTGGGAGGTTCTGGCGTTAGCTGTGGCGCTGCATTCATCGTCAGCAATCGCGCGCGATAGTTTGCCGGTAATACGGGCAGGCGGGCATTGCGGGGCGCCGTCGTCTCAATCCGCTTCGAACGCCTGGCTGTAATCCTGCTTCAGCGCCGGATTCTGCTCGCCCTTCTGCAGGACGCAATTGCCGACCACGAGCACGTCGAGCTCGTTGCCCATGAAACAGCGGAAGGCGTCCTCCGGCGTGCAGACGATCGGCTCGCCGCGGACGTTGAAGCTGGTGTTGACCAGCACGGGACACCCGGTGAGCTCCTTGAAGCGGCTCAGCAAGCGATGAAACAGCGGATTGGTGTCGCGGTGCACGGTCTGGATGCGCGCGGAATAGTCGACATGCGTCACCGCGGGGATTTCCGAGCGCGAGACGTTCAGCTTGTCGATGCCGAACAGCGCCTGTTCGTCCGCGTTCATCTGGCGGCGTCGGCCGTCCTTCACGTCGGCGACGATCAGCATGTACGGACTGTCGGACTTGAGATCGAACCAGTCGGCGACGTCCTCGCGCAGCACCGCCGGCGCGAAAGGGCGGAAACTCTCGCGGTACTTGACCTTCAGATTGAGGTTCTTCTGCATGGCGGGCGAGCGGGCATCGCCCAGGATGGAGCGCGCGCCGAGCGAGCGCGGGCCGAACTCCATGCGGCCCTGGAACCAGCCGACGGCTTTTTGATCGGCGAGAGCGTTCGCGGTGGCATCGATCATCGCAGCTTCGTCGAGCACGGAAAACTTCGCGCGCGCTGCGGTCAGTCGCTGCTCGATCTCGGCTTGCGAATACTGCGGCCCGAGATAGGCGCCGGCCATGCCGTCGGCGCCGTTGCTCTTGCGCGGCTGTCCGGCAAAGCCGTGATAGGCCGAGAGCGCCGCACCAACCGCGCCGCCGGCATCGCCCGCGGCCGGCTGGATCCAGATATTGTCGAAATGGCCGTCGCGCAGCACCTTGCCGTTGGCGACGCAATTGAGCGCGACGCCTCCGGCAAGGCACAGATTGCGCGATCCGGTCTGCCTGGCGAGGCTGCGCGTCATCCGCAGCACGGCTTCGTCCAGCACGGCCTGGATCGAGGCCGCGACATCCATGTGGAAGGACGTCAGCAGTTGATCGGGCGTGCGCACGGGCTGACCGAACAGATTTGCGAACCGTTCGTTGGTCATGGTGAAGCCGGTGCAATATTCGAAATAGGAAAGGTCGAGCCGGAACGAGCCGTCCGGCTTCAGGTCGATCAAATGATCGAGGATGAGCTTTGCGTATTTCGGCTCGCCATAGGGCGCGAGCCCCATCACCTTGTATTCGCCGGAGTTGACCTTGAATCCGGTGTAATAGGTCGCGGCAGAATAGAGCAGGCCCAGCGAATGCGGAAAATGAATCTCCTGGAAGATCTCGAGCTTGCTGCCGTCGCCGGTCGCGGCCGACGTCGTCGCCCATTCGCCGACGCCGTCCATGGTGAGCACCGCTGCGTTCTCATACGGCGAGGGATAGAAGGCCGACGCGGCGTGACTAAGGTGATGTTCGCAGAACAGCAGCTTCTCACGGTCAAACTCGGGCGCGAATTTCTTCAATTCGTCGGTCAGCAGGCTCTTCTGGAACAGCTTCTCCTTCAGCCACAGCGGGATCGACATCTTGAAGGAGGAAAAGCCGCGCGGCGCCAGCGCCACATAGGTCTCCAGCAGCCGCTCGAATTTCAGGAACGGCTTGTCATAGAACACGACATGGTCGAGCGCTTCGGCCGCGACGCCGGCTTCCGCAAGGCACCAGGCGATGGCGTTGTGCGGGAAGGAAGGATCGTGCTTCTTGCGGGTGAAGCGCTCCTCCTGCGCGGCGGCGACGATGCGGCCGTCCTCGATCAGCGCGGCGGCGCTGTCGTGATAGAAGGCTGAGATCCCGAGGATGCGCATCGCGTGCCGAAAACCGCGCCGGTCAGAACAGCGTGTAGATGAAGGGCGCGATCGCCGAGCCCTTGGTGAGCACCACCAGGCCTCCGAACACCACCATCATGATCAGGATCGGCAGCAGCCAGAATTTCTTGCGCACGCGCATGAAGCGCCAAAGTTCTTTCAGAAAATCCATTTTCTCCCTATTCGCTAGAACTGGTCCTTCATGGTCTCCGGCGCCGGCCCGGCCGGCGTGCGCACGATCCAGTAACTTGCCGCATCCGGCTCCCGCTTCAGCCGCAGCAAATCCTTGCCCATGGCGCGCGCGATCAGGCCGGTCGGCAGCACCGTGCCGTAGAACAGCAGCGCCATGATCACGGGATTGACGATCCTGTGCAGCAGCAAGCCGAATTTGAGCCAGATGCGGTTGAGCGGATTGAGCAGGGAAGGCCGAGTCAAGGCCACGATCAGGAAGGCGGCGGCGAGTCCTGATGTGTACGGCCAGATCCGGCCCGCATGCCAAAAGTTCAGCGCGGTCACGACCGCAAACGCGCCGGCCATGACAAGGCCGAACGAGCGGTCGGAGCCGGCGACGATTTGCTCGTCGCGCTCAAAGGCCTCATGGGTTGACTGGGCGCGCTTGTTCATCTGTTGGGGATCAGGGGAGGGCCGCCGGAGGTTTCATTCGAGGCCCTTTTATGCTTTGCAGGCTGCCCGGGAAAGCCGAAAAAGCGACCGTTCCGAGGTGAGATTGCCTTATGTCCGACGATGTTGCGATCCAGCCGCGCAAAAGCAGGCCGGGCCGGACCCTGGTTTGGGGCGGAACGGCCATCTACTGCCTGGGCTTGCTCCTGCTCTTCGATTTCGCATGGTCCAGCCTCACCCGCGGCGACGAAACCCAGCGCGCAGCGCGCGTCGCCAATCCGGTCTACGATCACGGCTTCTCCGCGAGGTTCGAGGGCTATGACGTCTGGGGCGAAGTCCGCTATCCCCTGATCACCAACAGCCTCGGCTTCAAGGATGCATCGACGCGCGATGTGCCGCTGAAGGGCTCTTCCCGCCGCATCCTCCTGATCGGCGATTCCTTCGCGGAAGGGATCGGCATGCCTTTCGAGGATTCCTTCGCGGGCCTATTGAATCGCGCCGGGCAACAGCGGGCCGACAAGGTCGAATTCCTCAACGCCGGCGTCGCCTCCTACTCGCCGAGCATCTATTACCGGAAGCTGAAGTACCTTCTCGACAGCGGACTGCAGTTCGACGAGGTCGTCGTGTTCTCGGATACGTCCGATGTCACGGACGAGGCGACTTCCTATTTTTGCATCGACGAGGATCCGCAGTATCGCGCGCACTGCATGGCATCAGAGGGATCGATGCAGCCGGACGCACGCCCGAAAAAATCCGAGTTCTTCATCGACCGCTTCGTCATTACCAACCGTGTACGAATTTCGCTCAAGCGCTGGATCCAATCGCTGCTCGGCAACCGCAAGCGGGCGCTCAGCAGCGATCGCAGCCGCATCGGCTGGACCATCGCCGGGTTCGATGTCACGAGGGAGACCCGGCCGCTCGGCGCCGACGGCGGCATCCGCCGCTCGCTGCAGAACATGGGCAAGCTCGCCGACCTCCTGGCCGCGCGCAACATCCCGCTCACCATCGTCGTCTATCCCTGGGCACAACAGATCGCGCAGGGCGACCGCGACAGCCGGCAGGTCGCGCTGTGGCAGGAGTTTTGCGAGAAGCGCTGCAAGCGATTCATCAATCTGTTTCCGGTGCTGTTCGCGGAAGCCGGGAGCGATGGGAATTGGTACGAGCGCCTCTACATTGTCGGCGACGATCACTTCTCCGCTGAAGGCAACGCGCTGGTGGCCCGCGAAGTGGAGAAGCGCCTGCGCTGAACATCCTGAGGCTGATCTGCAACATCGGCCGCCAATCGCACCGCCGACGCCGCGGAGCTTGTTGCAATTTCGCCATGATCGGTTTATAGGTTACGCATTGTAGCACTCGAACCGGGAGGGATTTGCATGACTATGCTGATTTCGCAGATCGACCGCCCGCGTTCGCTTTTTATGTCGGGCGTCCGCGCTTTCTGAGCGCCATTTTTGCCGACAGCGGTCGGGCCTGACGTCCCGATCTCCCAAGCTTCCCAACGAGTTACCGATTTAAACGACGCGTTGCGTGTGCCCCTCGGCCACTCGATTCGCGTCCCAAGTAGATGGAGCCGGCGCGTGCGCGCAAAGCGCAGCCGGATGACGCCATGACCGCCAAGAGAAAAGACCGGCCGGCCGCGATTAGCGTGGTGCTGCCCTTCGTGTTTCGCCACTGGCTGGAGCAGCCGCGCCGTGCGGCCACCGTTGCCGGCGGCCTGTTGGGCGCCACGGTTGCCGACCTCTTCATGCCCGTGTTTTCGGGCCAACTGGTCGACGCGCTGACCCGCGGCACCGAGGATGCCGGCGCGCGCCATGCCGCGTTCGCCGCCTTCGGCGGCATCGTGGCGCTGGGCCTGACCTCGATGATCCTGCGGCTGATCGGCCTGCAGGCGATCGTGCCGTTCACGCTGCAGATCATGTCCGACGTGGCGCGCGATGCCTTCATGCGCGTACAGCGCTTCTCGACCGATTGGCACGCCAATTCCTTTGCCGGCTCGACCGTGCGCAAGATCACGCGCGGCATGTGGGCGCTCGACCTGCTCAACGACACCATCCTGATGGCGCTGGCGCCGTCGCTGACGGTCCTGGTCGGCTCGATGATTCTGCTCGGCTTGCACTGGCCGCAGCTTGGCCTGGTGATCCTGGTCGGCACGATCATCTATGTCTCGATGACGCTGGTCCTCTCGGTTCGCTTCATCGCGCCGGCCGCGCGAGTCTCCAATGCCTGGGACACCAAGGTTGGCGGCACGCTGGCGGACGCCATGACCTGCAACGCTGTGGTGAAATCCTTCGGCGCGGAAGCGCGCGAGGATGACAGGCTCGAAGGCGTCATTGCGCGCTGGCGCGCGCGGGTGCGGCGGACCTGGTTTCGCTACAACTACACGTCCACGGCGCAGCTCACGGTGCTGCTGTGCTTCCGCGCGTCTGTCATCGGCGGCGCGATCCTGCTCTGGATCGCGGGCCGCGCCACGCCGGGTGACGTTACCTATGTCCTGACCAGCTACTACATCATCCATGCGTATCTGCGCGATGTCGGCATGCACATCAACAACCTGCAGCGCTCGGTGAACGACATGGAGGAGCTGGTGGCGATCCATGACGAGCCGATCGGCATAGCTGACGCAGCCGACGCGACGCCGATCGACGTTGTGGGCGGACGCATTGTCTTTGACAACGTCACGTTCCTCTACGGCGGACATCGCGCGCCGCTGTACGACGGACTGTCGGTCGACATCCGTGCCGGCGAGCGCGTTGGCCTCGTCGGGCGCTCCGGCTCCGGCAAGACGACCTTCGTCAAGCTGGTGCAGCGGCTCTACGACGTCTCCGGCGGGCGAATTCTGATCGACGGCCAGGATATCGCTGACGCGACGCAGCAATCGTTGCGCAGCCAGATCGCGATCGTCCAGCAGGATCCGATCCTGTTTCACCGCTCGCTGGCGGAGAACATCGCCTATGGCCGGCCCGGCGCCAGCATGGCGGCGATCGAGCAGGCAGCGCGGCTGGCGAATGCGCACGACTTCATCCTGCGGCTGCCGAAAGGCTACGGCACGCTGGTGGGTGAGCGCGGCGTCAAACTGTCGGGCGGCGAAAGGCAGCGCGTGGCGCTGGCGCGCGCTTTCCTGGCGGATGCGCCGGTGCTGATCCTG
>DATEJC010000035.1:0-18985 GCA_035278345.1 Bradyrhizobium sp.
CTTGTAGAAGGGAACGTTGGCGTCGCCATTGATGGTGGAGACCACCGCCGTCTTCTTGCCGGCCGAGCCGAACTTCTTGATGTCGGCCACGATCGTCTGCCAGTCGGAGTGACCGAACGGCGTGTAGTTGATCATGATGTCGTCCTGCGCCACGCCCTTCGATTTCAGATAGGCTTCCAGGATCTTGTTGGTGGTGCGCGGATAGACGTAGTCGGTGCCCGCGAGCACCCAGCGCTTCACCTTCTCGTCCTTCATCAGATAGTCGACGGCGGGGATCGCCTGCTGGTTCGGGGCAGCGCCGGTGTAGAACACGTTGCGCTCGCTCTCCTCACCCTCGTACTGCACGGGGTAGAACAGGATCGAGTTCAGCTCCTTGAAGACGGGGAGCACCGACTTGCGCGACACCGAGGTCCAGCAGCCGAACACGACCGCGACCTTGTTCTTGGTGATGAGCTCGCGCGCCTTTTCGGCGAACAGCGGCCAGTTCGAGGCGGGATCGACGACGACGGCTTCGAGCTTCTTGCCGAGCACGCCGCCCTTCTTGTTCTGCTCGTCGATCAGGAAGAGGATGGTGTCCTTCAGCGTGGTTTCGCTGATGGCCATGGTGCCGGACAACGAGTGAAGGACGCCGACCTTGATGGTCTCCTGCGCCTTGGCAGGGGTAAACGCGGCGAGGCCGAGAACCAGGCCGGCGGTCGCCGCCAGCCAGCGGCGCCGGCTCATCGTCGCCATTTCGTGAGTCAATTGAGTAAGCATGAGGTGTCATCTCCCTGACGCAGACGCGTTAAACGCTGCGAGAACGGCCCCACGGCCGCCTGCGTTAAGGGAATCGCAAGACTCGTGCCACTGCGACCAAGTAGCTTAAGCAAATGGAATCATAGGAGAATTGCGCGCTGCGCCGGAGTTTGCCGATGTCGACTGCTCAAACACTAGGCTAGAAAATTGTATGCTTTGATGGCAGCCTGTCTAAATTATATGCAAAATCGGCATTCTGGCTAATTTTCCGGCAGGAGTCACCGGTGCCCAAGCACCGAGGGGCCGCCGCGGCGGGCATCCAAGTCCTTCATCCCATGTGGAATTTTTCCTGGAGGGAAACCATCCCGGCGCAGTTCTCCTTGAAACCGCCGGCTTCATGGGCCATATCAGGCGCGGCCCAGGGAATCATCATTGCCATCGGCAGGGATGACCGGGCCATCGCAGGCCGCGTGTTCTGAGCCCGTCTCTCGAAAGCCTATTTGACGGCGTTCTGGCTTGCCCTTTCAGCCACCCAACAACTCGATACCCAAAACACGCGGGTGTCTCTCGATGACCTCGCGCGCTCCTGGCCGATAGACGCCGGGCGCCTGCTGTTTTGATGGAAAGAAACTGCTTTTGACCTCCTTTCAGGATTTCGGCCTCGCCGATCCCATTTCGCGTGCCCTTCTCGAAGAGAACTACCACACGCCCACCCCCATCCAGGCCCAGACCATCCCGCTGGCGCTGTCCGGCCGTGACGTGGTCGGCATCGCCCAGACCGGCACCGGCAAGACGGCCGCCTTCGCGCTACCGATCCTCAACCGCCTGCTGCAGAACCGCATCCGGCCGCAACCCAAAACCTGCCGCGTGCTGGTGCTCTCGCCGACGCGGGAACTGTCCGGCCAGATCCTCGACAGCTTCAATGCCTATGGCCGCCACATCCGCTTGACCTCGGCGCTGGCGATCGGGGGCGTGCCGATGGGCCGCCAGGTCCGTTCGCTGATGAGCGGCGTCGATGTACTGGTGGCCACCCCTGGCCGGTTGCTCGATCTCGTGCAGGGCAACGCGCTGAAGCTCGCCCACGTCGAGTTCCTGGTGCTGGACGAAGCCGACCGCATGCTCGACATGGGCTTCATCAACGACATCCGCAAGATAGTCGCGAAGCTGCCGATCAAGCGGCAGACGCTGTTCTTCTCGGCGACCATGCCCAAGGACATCGCGGACCTCGCGCACGCGATGCTACGCGATCCCGCCCGCGTGGCGGTGACGCCGGTCTCCTCGACCGCGGAGCGGATCAGCCAGCGCGCCATCCAGGTCGACTTCGCGGCCAAGCACGCGTTCCTCGCCGAGCTGCTGAAGCAGGAACCGGTCGACCGCGCATTGGTGTTCACCCGCACCAAGCACGGCGCCGACAAGGTCGTGAAAGCGCTTGCCAGGGCCGGCATCGCGGCCGAGGCCATTCACGGCAACAAGTCACAGAACCATCGCGAGCGCGTGCTGGGCGCGTTCCGCTCGGGGCAGATCCGCACGCTGGTCGCCACCGACATCGCTGCCCGCGGCATCGACGTCGACGGCATCAGCCATGTCGTCAATTTCGATCTGCCCAACGTGCCGGAAACCTATGTCCACCGCATCGGCCGCACCGCGCGCGCCGGCGCCGAAGGCATTGCGATCTCGCTGATCGCAGGCGCCGAGGAGATGGGGTATCTGCGCGATATCGAGCGGTTGATCCGCATCAGCGTGCCGCGCGAAGACCGCCGCACGCCCGGCGGCCGCGAGGCGCCTGCCCCGAGCCCGCAGCACCGCCCCGGCAGGCCGGCGCCGCGCCTGCATGCACATCGCAACAATGACGGTGCGCAGGCGGCGAAAGGCCCTCGCCGGAGACGCCGTAGTGGTGGTAATCATGGCGCCGCTTCGCGAGGGGACCGGCAGGAGTCGGCCCGTCCGCAGAGCGGCCAGGCTGACGGGATACAGGGGGTTGCCTTTCTGCATCGCGAAAGCCGGCCGAAATTCAAGCCCAACCGCAACCGACGTCCGCAGCACTAGCCGCCACCGACCTGGAGAGAACCATGGCTAAAGAAGAGCTGATCCAGTTCGAGGGACTGGTCACCGAAATCCTGCCCGACGCGCGCTATCGCGTGCAACTCGATGCCGGGCACGAGATCGTCGCCTACACCGCCGGCAAGATGAAGAAGAACCGCATCAAGACGCTGGCCGGCGATCGCGTCACCGTCGAGATGTCGCCCTACGACCTCGAGAAGGGCCGCCTGATCTTCCGCCACAAGGACGAGCGGCCGGCCTCGGCAGGCCCCGGACCCCAGCGCGGGGCGCAGCGGGGCGGACAGTTCCGCGGCCGCCGGTAATCGATAAAACCGGGGCCGCGCGTGGCATTTTCATGACATGCTGGGCCCTGTCGCACGAAAGCCGTGCAGCAAAAATTCGCTCGCCTCAGGATTGTTTTGAGACTGGGGTTCGAATATTATTCGCCTCTGAATTTTCGGCCGGACGACATTAGCTATCCCCCGGTGCAGCCGGGACGCTGACGACCCTTCCAAAAATTCGAACTCACCAGCCCACCGTAAATGGGGGCTACGACTACATATATCTGAGAAGGGACTATCCCGTGAGCATGGGAACTGTGAAGTGGTTCAACGCGACCAAGGGCTTCGGCTTCATCCAGCCGGATGACGGCGGCAACGACGTGTTCGTGCACATCAGCGCTGTCGAACGTGCCGGCCTCGGCACGCTGCGTGAAGGCCAGAAGGTCTCGTACGAGATCGTGGCGGACCGCCGCTCCGGCAAGTCTGCGGCCGACAATCTCCGCGTCGCCTGACGCTTCTCCGGCATACGCCGGAAATCCAATTGTGATGCCAAAAGGCCGCCGCCCTCGGGCTGCGGCCTTTTTGTTTGCGCTTGTTGTTTGTACCCGGCGCAGCCCCTCGGTCAGGTCGGGCAGACCGTCTGGCTGTAGAGCACGCAGAGCGACTGGCGCGGGCGGGTGAAGGTGTAGTCGGAAAGCGTGATGCCGGCCTTCGCCATCACATAGCCGACTACCGGCACGTATTTGTAGCTGACCTCGCTGTAGATCAGATAGGTGCCGCCGATCTTGAGTGCGTTCGGGATGCTCACCGTCGTGTCGGTACCGCGCGGCGCCGAGCCCTTGCTCCACTTCACTTTCGCCGTGAGCGTTGTGGGATCGATGTAAAGCTCGCTGACGGTCGAGTTAAGCAAGGACGAATCGTAGGGCGTCATGATCGCCCTGCCCGTCGTGGTGAAGTTGGAGAGGTCCGTGTCGGTGACCGAAGACGATTGCGAAACAAGGTCCGACATGTTTCGCGCCACCAGCGTCACCTTGCGGTTGGCTGCGACGCCCGAGGAGAACTCGACCGTTCCGAAGAACAGCGTCAGCATCAGCGGCACGACGAAGGCAAATTCGACAGCCGCGTTGGCGCGGCGATCGCGGGCGAAGCGGCCGATCAGGTGGCAGGTCCGGTACGAAAGCTTGCGCATGGCGTTTGATTCCGCGGCTTTACGGTTCGACATGGAAGGCCATTGTGGCAGCGAGAAGCCGTTTGCCGTTGGCGGTGCCGCGGCCGATGTTGGCGATGTTGTAGCCGAGGCCGGTGACAACGAGCGGCCATTGATAGAACCCGCGCACTACCACGGTGCCGGTCGAGCCTGGCGGCGGCAGAGTGAAGGAAAAGCCGCTCGAATCGTAGTTGCCGGCGCCGTTGATCGGGTCGGTGATCGTGACGGCGGTACCGGCCGGATAATATTTCACGTCGACCTCGACGAAGCCGACGCCGCCCGTAGCGGTGCAGTTCATCAATGTCGAGGCGAGGCCACAGACATCCGTCATGAACTGCGCCTTCGCCTGTGCCGCGGTCAGTCCCTGGTCCTGCAACTGGTGGGTATAGATTTTTCGCCCGGCGTCCTGGATGGCAGTCTCCAGCACCTGACCGCCGAAGAAGACCAGGCCAGTCTCGATGATGGCGAACAGTAGTGCGAAGAAAGGGACGGCAATGAGTGAGAACTCGACCGCCGCGGAGCCGCATGTATCCCTGCGGAACCTGCGGAAACATCGCTTCGGCGGGATCGAGACGTCTGACGCGGGCATCCCTGAATTCCCTCTGGGTGACGGTTACCTGAAGCGAGAAATAGCGGAAACTAATTGTTGAAATGTTTCGGCGATTTCGAGCAGTCCGGCCCGCCTTGTTAAGACAGTCTTAACCAATCCTGGCAGCAAAAAGCCGCGCAGCGCGATTCGCGCGACGCGGCTTTGCCGAATTCGTCAACCGATCAGTTCGGCGCCTTGGCGGCGGCGGAAGCTGCCTGGCCGGAGGCCGAGCTGCTGAGCGAGCCGGCCTGGTCCATCGTCTGCTTGAAGTAGTCGCCGCCATCACCGAGCGTGATGCGGCGCTGACAGATCGGCATACAGCTGTAGGATTCCCGCTCCACGCCGCGATAGACGGTGACGAGCTGGTCGGTCGGGCCCTCGACCTGGATGATGCGGTCCACCAGCACCTCGCCGGCGCGGTCCAGCGCAATGAAATTGGTGGCGCCGTAGCCCTTGCCGGTGACAACGATGAGGCCGCCAGGCTGCAGGGTGACGTCGGCGATCAGGGGATTGCCGACTACGATGGTGGCGACCTTGCCGGGCAGCTTGACCAGTTTGGCTTGGTCGACATTGACGGCGATGGAGTCGCCCATCGGCGGCACCGGTGCGGCCAGCGCCAGCACCGGCCACATCAGGAGACCCATCGCGAGGGAACGAAATCCAGAACGCGCAAAAGCGCGGTTACGCAAGGTGTACGCCATACTCAACTCCGGGGCATTGACTTAGCCGGCGCAAGCGATACGCGGCGGACCGGCGCCCGACGAGCCCAACCCTGCCGACAATGTGTGAAATAATCGCAAAGAGGGCCGGGAAAATGCCGGGTATTTTCCCTTTGATTTCAAGCGGGAGGGGCGGAGCCCTGTCGCCGGAACGGATAGGCCAGCTGGCCGGCGATTTCGTTCGGGAACGTCGCCTTGTCGTCGACGCCATAATTATCCGGGAGCCGGCCCTCCGGCATGCGCCAGGTGCCGAACAGCAGGTCCCAGATCGGGAAGGTGCCGGCGAAATTGGTGTTGCCGCCTTCCTCCGGGGACGTGTGGTGCCAGCGGTGGAACACCGGGGTGGCCAGCACATAGCGGAACGGGCCGAGCGTCCAGTTCAGGTTGGCGTGCACAAAGGCCGAGTGGAAGGTGTTGAAGGGTGCGAGCCAGACCATCGCGCTCGGCGAAATGCCCGCCAGTATGAGCACGACGTCGACCCCGATGGTGCCGAGCACGAGGTTCACCGGGTGGAAGCGCGCCGCCGAGATCCAGTCGAGATCCTCGGAGGAATGATGGATGGCGTGATATTTCCAGAAGCCGCCGCCATGGAACATGCGGTGCAGCCAGTAGAGCATGAAGTCGGCCAGCACGAGCGACAGGATCGCCTGCACCGGTACCGGCAGCGTCGACAGCGGGCCGTGGCCGTTTTCAAAGAAGGTGGCGACCTCATCCGCGTCATGGATCCGGAAAAGGAAGCCGGCGGCGATCACGAGAAGGCCGATGCGGAACACGCGCGCGAACAGCGGCACGAAGAACCAGTAGCAGATGTCGGTGACGAGCTCCCGTTTGCGCCACCAGGGTTTTCCTGGATTGCAGGCCCAGAAATGCGCGAGCACCGTAAAGACCAGCGCCAGCGCAACCGTCACCGGCACCACCTTGGCAATCGTCTGGCCGAGCATCTCGACGACTTCCATAGGCAGGTTCGACATCACGGCCTCATCCGGCAAAAGCAGCATCGCGAGCGTTACGCCGCTGCGCTTAAGGAGCCATGAACGCTGGTGCGCATCGCACCCATCATAAAGACGCGTACAAGAAAATTGCCGCTCTTATCAATGTCTTTAATGGCACATTTACTGTGCTAACGAACAGCGGGTTCCCCCCGGTTTCGCGCGATCAAATTTACCGTGCCGAAATTGTCGCACCCTAGGGTCGCCCCATGGTCACGGTGCTCAGAACGCGAGCCCAGGCTTGCAAAAGGCCCCAGGCGTTCCCGGGACACTTCTTCAAACCGTCGGCAAGCGAGTGTTGCGTATGCGTAAGCCCCAGCGAGTTAAGGCCGCGGCCCTGCCTGCGGCGAACCGGCTCGATCGTTCCACCGCGCTGGTTTGCCTCGCGCTCGTGCTGGCGTTGGCGATGCTCGCGGCGCGCATTGCAAGCACCTGGTGAGCGGCCTCGCACCGTTACCCGATCATTCACGATTGAAAGCTAGACTCGGGGCTCCGTCCCCCTTGCCGCGTCAATCCGGGCCTACGACCCATGATCCTCGATCTCGCTCGCCTGCTGCTGTTTCCGGCCCTGATGGCATTCGCGGCGGCAAGCGATCTCTTCACGATGACGATCTCCAACCGGGTGTCGCTGGCGCTGGCGCTGGGCTTTCTGGTGCTGGCGCTCGCATCCGGCATGGGGGCCTACGACATCCTGCTGCACATCGCCGCGGGGACTACGGTGCTGGTGATTGCCTTTGGCTGCTTCGCCATGGGCTGGGTCGGCGGGGGCGATGCCAAGGTGGCCGCGGCTGCAGCGCTCTGGTTCGGCTTTGCGCACCTGATGAATTACCTGCTCTACGCCTCGCTGTTCGGCGGGGCGCTGACCTTGCTGCTGCTGCAATTCCGGCAATGGCCCCTGCCGGTGTCGTTTGCGGGCCAGCCCTGGCTCGCCCGGCTGCATGCCAAGGAGACCGGCATCCCCTACGGCATTGCGCTGGCGATCGGCGCGCTCATGATCTATCCGGAAACCGAATGGATGAAGGCGGTGGACCTTACCCGCTTCGTTCTGCGCTGAATTGAGCAACAGCCGCCAAGTAACTCTCCGTTAAGGCAATTTACTCACGCTCCATTAACCATGCTTTGACGAATAGCTGGTCAACTCCCGTTACAGCGGCGGAAGCGTCGCAGAGTAATGTGGAAAGTGAAGCGTATGAATCCCGCACGGATCGCAGTCCTTGCCGTTGCCATCGTTGCCGGTGGCATTGCCGCATATCTGGCGAGTGGATCAGACGAAAAATCCGCGCCTGCCCCCGTCGCACAACTGCAGACGGTCGATGTCCTCGTCGCCAAGAACGAGATCGGCCTCGGCCAGTCGGTGAAACCCGACGACCTGCAATGGCAGACCTGGCCCGCGGCGACGGCCAGCAGCAACTTCATCACCCGCACCGGCCGTGCCAACGCCGTCACCGAGATCACCGGCTCGATCGCGCGCTCCCCGTTCATCGCGGGCGAGCCGATCCGCGAGCCGAAGCTGGTGAAAGCCGACGGCTCCGGCTTCATGGCCGCGATCCTGCCGACCGGCATGCGCGCCATCTCCACCGAAATCTCGCCGGAAACCGGCGCGGGCGGCTTTATCCTGCCCAACGACCGCGTCGACGTGATTCTGACCAAGCGCGAGAAGAATCCGGACAAGGCCGGTCCGGATGTCGCCAATTCCGAGATCATCCTCTCCAACGTGCGCGTGCTGGCGATCGACCAGGCGCCGAAGGAGAAGGAGGGCCAGAACACCGTGGTGGGCAAGACCGTGACGCTCGAGCTCAAGCCCGAGCAGGCCGAGACACTGGCGCGCTCGCGCCAGACCGGAACGCTGTCGCTGGCGCTGCGCTCCATCGCGGACGTCAACATGGTCGAGCAGGTCGATGAAGACGGCCTGAAGCGGGCACGCCGCGGCGAAAGCGTCAACGTGGTTCGTTATGGGGTCGTCAGCCCGACGACGATGCAGAAGTGACGATGGGGACAGCGGAAATGACGTGCAGGGAAACCAGACCGACGCTGCGGAGCCGGATGGCCCGCGCCCTGTCGCTTTCGGCGGTTGCGGCACTGATGTTCAACCAGACCGTGGTCACCTCGGCGCTCGCCAGCGATTACCGTATTGCGGGCGCGCCCTCTGCCGCCGACGGACAGAACAATGCACGCTTCCTGTCGCTCGGCGTCGGCAAGTCCGTCGTCATCGACCTGCCGCGCGACGTCAAGGACGTGCTGGTCGCCGATCCCAAGATCGCCAATGCGGTGGTCCGCTCGGCGCAGCGCGCCTACATCATCGGCGCCGCGATCGGCCAGACCAACATCGTGTTCTTCGATTCCGCCGGCCAGCAGATCGCCGCCTATGACATCGCGGTGAAGCGCGACCTCAACGGCGCGCGCGCGGCGCTGAAGCAGATCATGCCGAACTCCGAGATCCAGATGGACGGCCTCGGCGACAGCATCATGCTGACCGGCACGGCCGCGAGCCCGATCGAGGCGCAGCAGGCCCAGGACCTTGCCGCCAAGCTCGCCGGCGGCCAGGAAAAGGTCGTCAATTCCATTGTAGTGCGCGGTCGCGACCAGGTGATGCTGAAGGTCACCGTCGCCGAAGTCGCGCGCAACATCGTCAAGCAGCTCGGCATCGACCTCAACGGCAGCCTCAATTACGGCACCACGGTCGTGAGCTTCAACAACCAGAACCCGTTCACGGCCTACGGCCGCTCGCTGGTTACCAACAACAACATCACCGGCATGTTCGGAGGCGGAACCAACGTGCAGGCTACCATCCGCGCCATGGAAAGCGCCGGCGTGGTGCGCACACTGGCCGAACCAAACCTTACCGCCATTTCGGGCGAATCCGCGACGTTCATCGCCGGTGGCGAATTCCCGATCCCCGCAGGTTACTCCTGCGATCCCGTCACGCGCGTTTGTACGACGCAGATCATGTACAAGAAGTTCGGTATCTCGCTCAATTTCACGCCCATCGTGATGACCGAGGGCCGTATCAGCCTGCGCGTGATGACCGAGGTCTCGGAGCTGTCCAACGACAACGCGATCACGCTGAACCAACAGGGCAGCTCGCTGACCGTCCCCTCGATACGCACCCGCCGCGCCGAGACCACGCTGGAGATTCCTTCCGGTGGCTCGATGGCGATGGCCGGCCTGATCGCCGAGCAGACCAAGCAGGCGATCAACGGCCTGCCCGGCCTGACCCAGCTTCCGATCCTCGGCGCGCTGTTCCGCAGCCGCGACTTCGTCAACAGCCAGACCGAATTGATGGTGCTGGTGACGCCCTATGTAGTGCGCGCGGTGGCGCAGAAAGACCTGTCGCGGCCGGATGACGGCTTTTCCAACACGAGCGATCCGCAGGCCGATTTGATCGGCAGCCTCAACCGCATCTACGGCGCTCCGGGCCGCGTCGACGCGGCGCGCAACTACCGCGGCACCTACGGCTTCATCACGGACTAAGGGCGGGCAACACCGATGACAAGCAAAGCCAAACTACCCGCCGACCGCAGCCGGGCCATGCGCCTGGCGGCGACGCTGATCGGCCTTTCGGTGAGCCTCGGCGCCTGCAAGACCTTCGACGCGCCGATCATGGCAGCCGATCCCTATCCGGACGACTATCGCCTGCGTCATCCGATCGCCGTGACCGAAGCCGACCGCTCCATCGTCGTGTTCATCGGCACCGGCCGCGGTGGCATGACTGCCGCCCAGCGCGCCGACGTCATGGGCATGGCGCAGAGCTGGCTGCGCGAAGGTACCGGCGGCATCACCATCGACATGCCGACCGGCACGCCGAATGCGCACGCCGCACAGGGGACCTTGCGTGAGATCCAGGCGATGATCGCGGCCGCCGGCGTGCCGCCGCGCGCCGTCACTGTCCGGCAGTATCAGCCGAAGGATCCGCGGCACATGGCGGTGATCCGCCTCAACTATCCGAAGATCTCGGCAACCGCCGGTCCTTGCGGCCTGTGGCCGGAAGACCTCGGCCCGTCCTACAAGAACACAAGCTATTTCGAGAACAAGTCCTACTACAATTTCGGCTGCGCCCATCAGCGCAACCTCGCTGCCATGATCGACGAGCCGTCCGACCTGGTGCAGCCGCGCGCGGAGACGCCAGCCTACACCATGCGGCGCAACGTTGCCTTCGAGAAGTATCGCAGGGGCACGACGACCACGACCATCTATCCCGAGGCCGACAAGGCCAAACTCAGCGACACAGGCAAATGATCAGTTACGCGCGCCAGAACCAGGAAGAACAGCCTGAGGCCACCACGCCGCCGGTCGATGATCACATCGCGCCGGCGCCACGGGTCTCCGTGCAGGCGTTCTGCGAAACGGTCGAGACCGCGGCTGCCGTGCAGTCGGCGGGCGAGGACCGGCGCCTCGGCAAGGCGCATCTGAAGATCCAGATGGGCGGCATGGTCGCCGCGATCGAGGCCTATCGCTCGGCGCCGACGCCGAACGTCATCATCCTGGAGACCGAAAGCCGCAACAACATCCTAACCGGGCTCGACCAGCTCGCCTCGGTATGCGACGCCGGCACCCGTGTCGTGGTGATCGGCCGCGTCAACGACGTGGCGCTGTATCGCGAGCTGGTGCGCCGCGGCGTCAGCGACTATCTGATCGCGCCGGTAGCTACGCTCGACGTGGTGCGCTCGGTCTGCGGTCTTTTCTCGGCACCGGAAGCCAAGTCGGTCGGACGCATCGTCGCCATCGTCGGCGCCAAGGGCGGCGTCGGCGCCTCCACTCTCGCGCACAATATCGCCTGGGCGATCGCCCGTGACCTCGCGCTCGACTCTGTGGTCGCCGACCTCGACCTTGCCTTCGGCACCGCCGGCCTCGACTACAACCAGGATCCCGCGCAGGGCATTGCGGATGCGGTGTTCTCTCCGGACCGAGTCGATACCGCCTTCATCGATCGTCTGCTGTCGAAGTGCACCGATCACCTCAGCCTGCTCGCCGCGCCCGCGACGCTGGACCGGGTCTACGATTTCGGCGACGACGCATTCGATGCCATCTTCGACACGCTGCGCTCCTCGATGCCGTGCATCGTGCTCGACGTGCCGCATCAGTGGTCAGGCTGGACCAAGCGCGCGCTGATCAGCGCCGACGACATCCTGATCGTCGCCTCGCCTGACCTGGCAAGCCTGCGCAACACCAAGAACATCTTCGACCTGCTGAAGGCCGCACGGCCCAACGACCGCGCGCCGCTGTACTGCCTCAACCAGGTCGGCATCCCCAAGCGTCCCGAGATCGCCGCCACGGAGTTTGCCAAGGCGATCGAGAGTCATCCGATCGCCACCATTCCGTTCGAGCCGCAGCTGTTCGGCTCTGCTGCCAACAACGGGCAGATGATCGCGGAGATCTCCGCCAATCATCGCACCACCGAGATGTTTCTGCAGATCGCGCAGCGCCTGACCGGCCGCGGCGAGACCAAGAAGCCGAAGAATTCGTTCCTCTCACCCCTGATCGGGAAGTTGCGCGGCAAGTAAGCCCGCCCGGAGTGCCCAGTGTTCGGTAAGCGTACAGACAGCGACCAGCGAGTTGTAAGACCTTCGGCACCGGTGCCGGCGCCATCGGCTGCGCCGGCCATGCCCGCGGCGGCCCCTGTCATGTCCTCCCCGCCGTTGGCCCCGGCAAAACCGCCGCCGCCCGCCCCCCCGATGGAGGCACGGAAGTCGGACAACTATTATCAGGTCAAGGCGACGATCTTCGGCGCGCTGATCGAGGCGATCGACCTCGCCCAGCTGGCAAAACTCGACTCCGAGTCGGCCCGCGAGGAAATCCGCGACATCGTCAACGAGATCATCGCGATCAAGAACATCGTGATGTCGATCGCCGAGCAGGAAGAGCTGCTCGACGACATCTGCAACGACGTGCTCGGCTACGGTCCGCTCGAGCCGCTGCTGTCGCGCGACGACATCGCCGACATCATGGTCAACGGCGCCGGTACGGTCTACATCGAAGTCGCCGGCAAGATCCAGCGCACCGGCATCCGCTTCCGCGACAACCAGCAGCTGCTCAACATCTGCCAGCGCATCGTCAGCCAGGTCGGCCGGCGCGTCGACGAATCCTCGCCGATCTGCGACGCGCGCCTCGCCGACGGTTCTCGTGTCAACGCGATTGTGCCGCCGCTGGCGATCGACGGCCCCGCGCTCACCATCCGCAAATTCAAGAAAGACAAGCTGACGCTCGAGCAGCTGGTCAAGTTCGGCGCGATTACGCCGGAAGGCGCGGAGATCCTGCAGATCATCGGCCGCTGCCGCTGTAACGTACTGATCTCGGGCGGCACCGGCTCCGGCAAGACCACGCTGCTGAACTGCCTGACCAACTACATCGAGCACGACGAGCGCATCATCACCTGCGAAGACGCTGCCGAGCTTCAGCTGCAGCAGCCGCATGTTGTGCGACTGGAAACCCGCCCGCCCAACATCGAAGGCGAAGGTCAGGTCACCATGCGCGAACTGGTGCGCAATTGCCTGCGTATGCGTCCCGAGCGCATCATCGTCGGCGAAGTCCGCGGACCCGAGGCGTTCGACCTCTTGCAGGCGATGAACACCGGTCACGACGGCTCGATGGGAACGCTGCACGCCAACAACCCGCGCGAAGCTCTGTCGCGCTGCGAATCCATGATCACCATGGGCGGCTTTTCCCTTCCTTCGCGAACAATCCGCGAGATGATCTGCGCTTCGATTGACGTCATCGTCCAGGCCGCGCGCCTGCGCGACGGCTCCCGCCGTATCACCCACGTCACCGAGGTGATGGGCATGGAAGGCGACACCATCATCACGCAGGATATTTTCCTCTACGACATGATCGGCGAGGACGCCAACGGCAAGATCATCGGTAAACACCGCTCGACCGGCATCGGCCGACCGAAGTTCTGGGAGCGTGCGCGGTACTACAACGAGGAGAAGCGGCTGGCCGCGGCGCTCGACGCCTCGGAATCAAAGCCGCAAAGCTGAGAAACGCGCCATGAACATGCAAAACCTCGCATTCGGCTTCCTCGCCGCCACCGCGGTGGGCGGGCTCGCCTGGGTGTTCATCTACCCGATGCTGTCGGGCGAGCGGCAGGCGGCGGCCCGCCGCGAGCAGGTCGCCAGGCCGGAGCCCGCGGCGCGGCGCGCCGACAACAAGGCGCAGAAATCGCGCCGTGAGCAGGTCGAAGGCTCGCTGAAGGAAATCGAAGCGCGGGCCAAGGAGAGCAAGGTCACGCTGAGCACGCGGCTGATGCAGGCGGGGCTCGGCTGGACCACGCAGAAATTCTGGATGGTCTCCGGCGTGCTGGGCCTCGTCGCCGCGGTCGTGGCATTCGTAGTCTCGGGCAGCCTGCCCGGCACGGTCGGCATCGGCTTTGCCGCCGGCTTCGGGCTGCCGCGCTGGCTGCTGGCCTTCCTGAAGAAGCGACGGGAGAAGGCGTTCCTCGCCGCGCTCCCTGACGCCGTCGACGTCA
This sequence comes from Bradyrhizobium sp., assembly GCA_035278345.1. Classification (GTDB taxonomy): domain Bacteria; phylum Pseudomonadota; class Alphaproteobacteria; order Rhizobiales; family Xanthobacteraceae; genus Bradyrhizobium. Next base: position 14,023 of record DATEJC010000035.1, read on the forward strand.
TCGTCCGCGGCATCAAGGCCGGCCTGCCGTTGTTCGAATCGATCAAGGTGGTGGCGGCGGATTCGCCGGAGCCACTGCGCGGCGAGTTCAGCGCCATCATCGAGACCCAGGCGATCGGCATGCCGCTGGGCGATGCCTGCGCGCGGCTCTATGAGCGCATGCCGGTGCCGGAAGCCAACTTCTTCGGCATCGTGATCGCGATCCAGCAGAAATCCGGCGGCAATCTCTCCGAGGCGCTCGGCAACCTCTCCAAAGTGCTGCGCGACCGCAAGAAGATGGCCGAGAAGATCCAGGCGATGTCGATGGAAGCCAAAGCCTCCGCCGCCATCATCGGCGCGTTGCCACCGATCGTGATGATCCTCGTCTACCTCACGACGCCAGACTACATCTCGCTGTTGTGGACCCATCCGACCGGACAGCTGATGCTGGTCGGCTGCGTCATCTGGATGTCGCTGGGCATCATGGTGATGAAGAAAATGATCAATTTCGACTTCTGACGGTGCAGGCATGATCGATTTCCTGGTAGCAAAGCTTCACGACGTCCGCTTCATGACCATGCTGCTCGCGGCAATCGCCGCGAGCGCTACCGTCTATACGCTGGTGATGCCGCTGCTCGCCGGCGAGAACCTGTCCAAGCGCATGAAGGCGGTGGCGAGCGAACGCGAGCGCATGCGCCAGCGCGAGCGCGAGCGTCTCAACAAGTCCGAGAAGGTGTCGCTGCGGCAGACGCCGAAACAGCTCGTCTCCCGGGTCGTGGAAGACTTCAACCTGACCAAATATCTCGCCCAGGAAGAGGCGCGCGACAAGCTGGTCATGGCCGGCTATCGCGGTCAGGCCCCCTACATCACCTTCCTGTTCGCTCGCCTGGTGACGCCAATCGTGATGTTCATTGGCGCCGTGCTGTATGTGTTCGTGATCTCCCAGATGGAGAAGTCGATGCCGATCAAGATCGGCATCTGCGTCGGCGTCGCCTATCTCGGCCTGCAAGCGCCGATGCTGTTCCTGAAAAACGCCATCAGCAAGCGCCAGCTGCAGATCAAGCGGGCGTTCCCCGACGCGCTCGATCTGCTGCTCATCTGCATCGAATCCGGCATGTCGGTCGAAGTCGCGTTCCGCAAGGTCGCCAGCGAAATCGTGCAACAATCGGTGGCGCTCTCCGAGGAGTTCACGCTGACCACGGCCGAGCTGTCCTATCTGCAGGACCGCAAGGTCGCGTACGAAAACCTGGCGCGGCGCACTGGCCTTGAGGGCGTCAAGTCGGTTTGCCTCGCGCTGCAGCAGTCGGAGCGCTACGGCACGCCGCTCGGCCACTCCTTGCGCGTGATGGCGCAGGAAAACCGCGACATGCGCATGACCGAGGCCGAAAAGAAGGCCGCGTCGCTGCCGCCCAAGCTGACCGTGCCGATGATCCTGTTCTTCCTGCCCGTGCTGTTCGTCGTCATTCTCGGACCGACCGGCATCAAGGTCGCGGCGATGCAGTAAGGCGCGAAGGCGCCTCCCACACACCGATGTCATCGCCCGGCTTGTCCGGGCGAATCAAGTATTCCAGAGACAGTTGCGATTTGACCCGATAGGCCGCGGCGTACTGCATCCCCGCATGCGCGGGTGATGACAGCCTCCGAAAGGCGATGGCTCTTAGCTAATCAGAAAGATCCTGCGCCACCACGGGCGGCTTGCCGCGGGCGGCGGTGCGCGGAGTGTCCTTGCGCGCCAGCATCTGCTTCAGATAGGCGACGTTGGCCGCTGCCTCGTCCGGCGGCAGGTCGGCGCGCGCGATGGTTTCGGCCTCGGCAAAGCGGCCCTGCAGGCCGACGGCGAGCGCCAGATTCTGCCGCACGCGCGCATCGGCGCGGCCGGTGGCCTGGGCCTTGCGCAGCGTCTCCTCCGCCATTGGCAGCTCGCGGGAGAGCACATAGGACAGGCCGAGATTGGACAGCACTGACGGCTCGTCGGGCGCAATGCGCAGCGCGCTCGCATAGTAGCCGCGGGCTTCCTGGTGCTTGCCCATCTGATCCAGCGCCGCGCCCTGCACCGAGAGGATGCGCCAGTCGGGATTGTCAGGCGAATGCGCGCGGCTCAGCACGTCGAATGCCTGCTGGAAATTGCCGTTGTCCGCAAGCGCACGGCCGTAAGCCGCCAGAAGCTGCTTGTTGCCGGGATGCGCGATCGAGGCCTGCTCGAGCACGGCGGCGGCCTGGGCGCGCTGGCCGGTGGCGCGCAGCGCCGTGCCGTAACGAAGCGCCGCCTCGGCATCCTTGGGGTTGGCGCGGTAGCGCTCGCCATAGACCTCTGCCGAGCGGCGCGGATCGATCTCGGCGGCGGTATCGGATTTGGAGGTCAGCGAGCCCGTGATGTCGCCCATGGTCTTGCAGCCGCCGAGGCCCGTGGCCAGCAAGGCCGTGACGGCGGCGGAGCCCAATAGCCGGGCAATGGAGGAACGACGCATGGCACACTCTCGGGGCGGAACCGAACGTGCCAGCAATAGACTGTTAACCCTAACGCATGGTTAATCGGCCGCTTCCGGCCCCGGTCAAAGGCGTGTAGGTAGCGGGACGCCCCGCCTTTTTGCCAAGCCCGAGACAAGCATGCCTTCCGTGTTCGAGACCGCTCCCATCGCCAGCGCCATCCCCATCACCTTCGCCAACAAGGCGAATTGGGAGGCGGTGAAGAAGACATTGCCCGCCGAGGCGCGGCAATTTGCCGAGGCCAACGGCTTTGCGGCAAAACCCGGCAAATGCCTGATCCTGCCGGCGGCGGACGGCAAGATCGCGCAGGTGCTGTTCGGGATCGAGGAGGAGAGCGCCAGATCGCGCGATCCCTTCCGCGCCGGCACACTGCCGGGGCTGCTGCCGGCCGGACTCTACCGCTTCGCCAACGCGCCGCATGATGCGCGCCTCGCCGCCCTCGCCTTCGCGCTCGGCAGCTACCGCTTTGCCCGCTATCGCAAGGTGGACAATCCCGAGGTGCGGCTGGTGCCGCCGGATGGCGTGGACGCCGCGGAACTAACGCGGATGGCGGAAGCTACCTATCTCGCGCGCGATCTCATCAACACGCCGTCCAACGACATGGGACCAGCGGAGCTGGAGGCGGCCGCGCGCGACGTGGCAAAACGCTTTGGCGCCAGGTTCAACAGCATCGCCGGCGACGAGCTCGCGAAAGGCTTTCCGCTGATCCATGCCGTCGGCATGGCCTCGAGCCGCGCGCCGCGGCTGATCGATTTTTCATGGGGCGATCCATCGCATCCCAAGGTCACGCTGGTCGGCAAGGGCGTCTGCTTCGACACCGGCGGGCTCGATCTGAAACCATCGAGCGGCATGCTGATCATGAAGAAAGACATGGGCGGCGCCGCCAACGTGCTGGCGCTGGCGCAGATGGTGATGGACGCCAAGCTGAAGCTGCGCTTGCGCGTGCTGATCCCGGCAGTGGAGAATGCGGTCGCAGGCAACGCCTTCCGCCCGCTCGACATCTTCAAGTCGCGCAAGGGCGTCACCGTCGAGATCGGCAATACCGATGCCGAGGGACGTCTGATCCTTGCCGACGCGCTGGCGCTGGCGGATGAAGAGAAGCCGGAGCTGCTGGTCGACCTGGGCACGCTGACGGGCGCCGCGCGGGTCGCGCTGGGGCCGGATTTACCGCCCTTTTACACCAATGATGAGACGCTGGCGTCCGACGTCGCGCGCATGTCGCGACAGGAGCACGATCCGTTGTGGCGCATGCCGCTGTGGCCGGCTTACGATTCCTGGCTGGATTCGAAAGTCGCCAACATCACCAACGCCCCGTCGGGTACCTTTGCCGGCTCGATCACCTGCGCCCTGTTTCTGCAGCGCTTTGTCGAAGCGGCAAAAAGCTGGCTGCATGTCGACATCTACGGCTGGACGCCATCGGCAAAGCCGGGCCGCCCCGAAGGCGGCGAATGCCAGGCCGCGCGTGCAATCTACAAGCTGCTGAGCGAACGCTATGGATGATCCGCGCCTGACGCCCGCCCGGCCTGACGTCGCCGCGAAATATCTCGAAGGCAAGGTCAAGGCCGCGCGCTTTGTCGAGGGCGACATCTTCGAGGTGGTTGAAGCGCTCGCGTCGCTGCGCAAAATGCCGGCGTCCGATGCCGAGCAGTTGACGCAGGCGCTCAGAGGCGAGCGCGTCACCATCTACGATCGCAACGGCGAGGGCTGGGCCTGGGGCCAGCTCGGCAGCGACGGCTATGTCGGCTGGCTGCCGGACGTCGCGCTCGCAAGACCCGGCGCGCCGCCGACGCACAAGGTCACGGCGCTCTCGACGCTGGCGTTCCCGGGGCCGTCGATCAAATTACCGCCGGTCATGTCGCTGCCGATGGGCGCGCGCGTGAATATCGCGCGCGAGGATGCGACGTTTGCGGTGACGCCCGAGGGCCATCATCTGCCACGGCAGCATCTTGGACCGCTCGACGCCAAGGCGCCCGATTTCGTCGCCGTAGCCGAGCGCTTCGTCGGCGCGCCCTATCTGTGGGGCGGCAAGAGCGTCCTTGGCATCGACTGCTCGGGCCTGGTGCAGATAGCTCTGACGTCAGCCGGCACGGGCTGCCCGCGCGACAGCGACATGCAATGCGCCGGCCTCGGTCGCGAATTGAGCGCCACTGAAGCAAAGCATCTGAAGCGCGGCGACCTGATCTTCTGGAAGGGTCACGTTGCCATCGCGCGCGATGCCGAGACCATCGTGCACGCCAACGCGCACCACATGGCCACCGTGATCGAGAACACGCGCGACGCCATGGCGCGCATCAAGGCCGCGGGAAGCGAGGTTTTGGCGTTCAAGCGGCTGTAAAGGCATATCGCAGCGTCCCTTCCGCGATGCAGCACAGGACCTGGACACAAAATCGCGAAAACAACCCCATGCAAAGTAGGTTGCGCCTGCGGCTCGCAACACGCGTGCTGCACACTCGAGCGGCATCGGAACTCACCTCTCCCTTTGGGAGAGGTCGATTTGC
>DATEJC010000036.1:0-9407 GCA_035278345.1 Bradyrhizobium sp.
TTACGCGCGGCAGGCGGAGCAGATCAACCAGGTCATCGAGCCTCGTTATGTGGCGATGATGAACACCATGATGCAGGAGACCATCGCCAGCGGCACGGCGCGCAAGGCCGACATCCCCGGCTGGACCGCGGCGGGCAAGACTGGCACCAGCCAGGATTTTCGCGACGCCTGGTTCATCGGCTACACGGCGAACCTCGTCACCGGCGTGTGGCTCGGCAATGACGACAACTCGCCGACCAAAAAGGCCACCGGCGGCGGCCTGCCCGTGGAAGTGTGGACGCGGTTCATGCGCATTGCCCATCAGGGCGTCCCGGTCGCGAGCATGCCGAATTCGCGCGGCGGTGGCGGTTTCCTGTCGAATTTCTTCCAGACCGCGGCACAGTCCAGCAGCGCGCCGCCGCCGATGCCGCCGCAGCCTGTCCAGGCTGCCGTCCCGCCGCGTCCGATTCCCGATGGAAGCAGCTACCGCCCGTCACCAACCCGCGCCTCGGCGCCGCCGAGCCCGAACGCCCGGCCGGAACCCTCCGCCGGCCTCGATGGCTGGCTGGTGGATCGGTTGTTCGGGGGCCGCTAGGCGTAGCCGGTGACGGGGTAGGACTTGGCGCGTGAAGCGGCGCTAATCCTCGATCCCGTAGCGATGCAGATCGTTGCCATAGGTATCGAGCCAGGTCTTGGCGCGCTCGACGTGGTCGCAGACGCGCCCCACCACGCGCCAGAACCGCGGCGAGTGATTCATCTCGACGAGATGCGCCACCTCATGGGCGGCGAGATAATCCAGCACGAAGGGCGGCGCGAGGATCAGGCGCCATGAATAGGACAGCGAGCCCGCCGAGGTGCAGGAGCCCCAGCGGCTCGACTGGTCGCGGATCGACACCCGCTTGACCCGCACGCCGAGCGCCTCGGCATAAGCGAGCGAAGCCTTGTGCAGTTCCTTGCGCGCCTCGCGCTTGAGGAAATCGTGCACCCGGCGGTCGGTGAACTCGACGCCGCCGGCGACGCACAGGATCTTCTCGCCGCTGTCACGCGTCTCCGTCCACACCGTGCCGCGCTCACCGGCGCGATGCACGATCCGGTGCGGCACGCCGCGCAGCGGGATCACGGTGCCGGGCTGGAAGGGCGCGGCCTTCGGCAAGCGGCCGAGGCGAGCGGCGATCCAGCCGCCGTGCATGTTGGCGAACTCCCTTGCGTCTACGATGGTGCCGCGCGGCGGCATGGTCAGGATCGCCTCGCGGTCGGTCGGGTGAATGCGCAGGGTGTAACGTCTCGCGCGCCGGTGCCGCCTGAGCTTGACGGAGAAGAATTGCGAGCCATGCCTGACCACGAGAGTCGAGGGTTCGGCGGGCCGCCGGTAGAGGAGCGCACGAGTAGCCATGTCTGGAAGTCCGGGGAGGAGCAGTTCCCCCGGAATCTGCCACATCCGGCGCCATGGAAATCGGTCGGCGCAAAAACAAATCATTTGCCCAATATACAGGGGTCGGGCGGGTTCCCGCCTCTACCGGCAGGGGCTGGAACCAAAAAAATTGGGTCTATTCCGGCCCAAACGAGGGACTCAAAAAGTGAGTCCATACTCATTCGTTCAAAGGGGTGCGAATCTGAATTCCTGGTGTGGATTCAGAAGGTTAACCCGAACACGGATTCGCGTTCGGGTTTCCATTATTCGGCTGCCGAATGCGCCACCTTGAGCGACGGCTTCTTGTTGGTCGCCGCCGAGATCATGAAATCGTTGATGCGCGGCACGATCTCGGAGCGGAAGCGCGAGCCGTTGAACACGCCGTAATGGCCGACGCCCTTTTGCATGTAATGGACGCGGCGATGGGCCGGGATCAGCGGGCACAGCGCATGCGTCGCCTCGGTCTGGCCCAGGCCGGAGATGTCGTCGTTCTCACCCTCGACCGTCATCAGCGCAACTCGGCGGATTTTCGAGGGATCGACGGGGCGGCCGCGATGGGTCATCTCGCCTTTGGGCAGAGCGTGCTTGACGAACACGAGGTCGACCGTCTGCAGGTAGTATTCCGCCGGCAGATCCATGACCGCAAGGTACTCGTCATAGAATTCGCGATGCTTGTCGACGAGGTCGCCGTCACCCTTGACCAGATTGGCAAACAGCGCCTTGTGGGCGTCCATGTGCCGGTCGAGATTCATGCTGATGAAGCCGTTGAGCTGCAGGAAGCCCGGATAGACGTCGCGCATCACGCCCGGATGCGGGAACGGCACCTTGGTGATGACATTGTTGCGGAACCACTCGATGCCGCGGTCTTCGGCCAGGGCGTTCACGGCTGTGGGATTGCGGCGGGTGTCGATCGGTCCACCCATCAGCGTCATCGAGATCGGCACGTAGGGATCGTTATTGGCTTCCATGATGGAGACCGCAGCCACCACGGGCACCGAAGGCTGGCACACCGCGATCACATGCATGTTGCCGCCGAGCGCATGCAGCATGTCGATGATGTAATCGACGTAATCCTCGAGATCGAAACGTCCCTCGGTCACCGGCACCATGCGCGCGTCGGACCAGTCGGTGATATAGACCTCATGCGTCGGCAGGAACGCCTCGACCGTGCCGCGCAGCAGCGTCGCGTAATGGCCGGACATCGGCGCCACGATCAGGACACGCGGCGCCGGTGCGTGCAGCGGGCGGGTCAGCTTGCGATCGAAGTGCAGCAGCCGGCAGAACGGCTTCTCCCACACCGAGCGGATCTCGATGGGGACGCGCACGCCATTGACCTGGGTTTCGTGCAGGCCCCATTCCGGCTTGCCGTAGCGGCGCGTGGTGCGCTCGAACAATTCGCAGGCGGCCGCGATGGATTTGCCGAATTCGGTGTGGGTCCAGGGATTGAGCGGGTTTTGAAACAGGATCTTGGTGGCGTCGGTAACGGCGCGGGCCGGATTGAGAGAGGCGTGGGCCATCTCGTACATCCAGTACATCGGCGTCGTTAGTGCCGGACCGCCGCCGCCTGCCAGGCCAGGTGCGCCGCCAAATTCACCGATTGCCAGCGGCGGTGCGCCGTCAAATTCGCCAGTCGCCATGTGTCCCTCGAGCCCTGTTTTGCACCGCAGCATACTGCAGTCTCGCAAATAAAGCGTCAATGTACCGGTTAGTTAATCCTTGGGGGCAGAAATCCCAAAAACTCCGGAATCTCACGGGGTAATGTGACTTATTCGCCACCCCCGAGCAGCGATCCGTGCCGTTTTGCGCTGCGTAACAGGGCAAGAAAGATCAGGAATGATGCAATAAACAGCACCGCGTTGATAAGCAGCGAATCGAGCATAAGGTCGGCCCGGAACGTGTGGTCGATCAGGAGCGCCCGCATCCCCTCGAACACATAGGTCGGCGGCAGCGCCCAAGCGACATATTGCAGCCAGGCCGGCAGCACGCTGACCGGATAGTAGATGCAGGCGAGCGGCAGCATCACGAACATCAGCGTCCAGACGATGCTCTCCGCGCCGAGGCCGTTGCGCAGCACCAGGCCCGAGACGAAGATTCCGATCGACCAGCTGGTGAAAATCAAATTGCAGAAGAAGGCGATCAGCGGCAGGCCGATCGAATAGAAGTTGAAGCCGAAGAAGAAGTAGGCGAGCAGCGTCATCGGGATCGCGCCGATGGCAAGGCGAACGAGGCTCATCACCATCAGCGCGAGCAGGAACTCGATCGGCTTCAGCGGGCTCATCATGAGGTTGCCGAGATTGCGCGACCACATCTCCTCGAGGAACGAGACCGAGAAGCCGAGCTGGCCGCGGAACAGGATGTCCCACAGGATTACGGCGCCGATCAGCGTGCCGCCGGCACGGGCGAAGAAGCTGTCGTTCTGCGAGATGTAGCTCTGCAGAAAGCCCCAGGTGATGATCTGCAGCACCGGCCAGTAAATCAGCTCCAGCAGTCGCGGCCAGGACGACAGCAGCAGGTACCAGTAGCGCAGCACCATCGCGCCCACGCGATGCAGCGCAATGCCCCGCCCCCCGTGCACCGTGATCTCGCTCATCGCGCGCCCTCCCGGTCGCGGCCGCGGGCGACGTCGAGGAAGACTTCCTCCAGCGTGTCGCGGCCATAGCGCATCATGATGCGTTCGGGCGTGTCGTCGTCCACGATGCGGCCGCGCTTCATGATGATGACGCGGTCGCAGAGCCGCTCGACCTCCAGCATGTTGTGCGAGGCCAGCAGGATCGTGGCGTTATGCGTCTTGCAATAATCCTCCAGATGCTGCCGCACCCAGTCGGCCGTATCGGGATCGAGCGAGGCCGTCGGCTCGTCCAGCAGCAACAGCTCCGGCTCGTTGATCAGCGCTTTCGCCAGCGCCACGCGCGTCTTCTGCCCGGCCGAGAGCTTGCCGTTGGCGCGGTCGAGGAAATCGTTGAGGTCGAGATCGTCTGCCAGTTGCGCGATGCGCGCACGCAGATCAGGCACCGCGTAGAGGCGGCCGAAGATGGTGAGGTTCTGCCGCACCGTCAGACGCATCGGCATGTCGACATAGGGGCTCTCGAAATTCATCCGCCCCCGCACCGCATCGCTCTGCTCGGGAATGGGATGGCCGAGCACATGGATGCGGCCCGAGGTCGGCAGCACCAGCCCCATGATCATGGCGATGGTGGTGGTCTTGCCGGCGCCGTTGCCGCCGAGCAGCCCGGTGATGCTGCCCCGCGCAATGCGGAAGCTGACATCGTCAACAGCACGGGTGGTCTTGTAATCCTTGGTGAGACGCTCGACATCGATCGCCGCCGATTCCGGGTCGGCGGCGGGCGACTTTGCGGGCGCATCGGCGACAAGTGTCATGAAGGGTTCATTGGGCCATCGGCGGGGTGAGCGCAAGGCTTTGCGGCCGATTGGCTAATTTGTGATCGCAGGGACGGGCGGCTAAACTGCAGATATGACCGACGTAGCGCCTTCCGAATTCCGCCAGCCCAGCCGCTATGTCCGCCTCGACACCATTTTGCGGCTGCGATGGCTCGCCGTGCTCGGCCAGCTCGCCGCCGTCTTCATCGTCTCGCAGGGACTGAACTTCGATTTCAAGGTGATCCCCTGCCTCGTGATCATCGGCCTGTCGGCGATGATCAATCTGGCGGTGCAGACCATCTTCAATCCGATGCAGCGGCTGGAGCCGGTCTATGCGGCAGCCCTGCTCGCGCTCAACATCGTCGAGCTGGCAGGGCTGTTGTTCCTGACCGGCGGCCTGCAGAATCCGTTCTCGTTCCTGTTCCTGGCGCCGGTGCTGATTTCCGCCACCGCCCTTCCGGTGCGGATGACCATGGCGCTCGGCTTTGTCGCGGTGGCCTGCGCCTCGAACCTCGTGTTCTATCACTATCCCCTGCCCTGGGATTCCGACGACCCGCTGGTTCTGCCGCCGATCTATCTGTTCGGCGTCTGGCTCTCGATCACGCTGGCGATCGGCGTCACCAGCCTCTATGCGTTCCAGGTCACCGAGGAGTCGCGAAAGCTTTCCGATGCGCTCGCCGCTACCGACATGGTGCTGGCGCGCGAGCAGCATCTGACCCAGCTCGACGGCCTTGCCGCAGCTGCCGCGCATGAGCTCGGCACGCCGCTGTCGACCATCTTCCTGATCTCCCGCGAGCTGGAGAAGACCGTGCCCGAAGGCCCGCTCTCCGCCGATCTCAGGACACTGCGCGAGCAGGCGACGCGCTGCCGCGACATCCTCGCCAAGATCGCGCAGCTCTCTTCCTCCGGCGCGCCGTTCGATCACATGAAGCTGTCGCTCCTGATTGAGGAGGTGGTGGCGCCGCATCGCGATTTTGGCGTCGACATCAAGGTGCGGATCGCGATCGCCCCCACGAGCGAGCCGGTCGGGGCGCGCAACCCGGCGATCCTCTATGGCGTCGGCAACATCCTGGAAAACGCCGTCGACTTCGCCCGCGACACCGTCGAGGTGAATGCGTGGTGGAACAGCGAGACCGTGGAGATCGTGATCTCCGACGACGGCCCCGGCATTGCGCCCGACATGCTCAAACGCATCGGCGAGCCCTATCTCTCGCGCCGGCCGAGCCCCGATGAAGGCGACCGCCGGGGCCTGGGGCTTGGCGTGTTCATCGCCCGCACGCTGCTGGAGCGAACCGGCGCGAAAGTGTCGTTCTCCAACCGCACCTTTCCCGATCACGGCGCCGTCGTGCAAATCATGTGGCCGCGCAGCCGCTTCGAGACCAGGGAACCTGCTGACGAACCAACGGGTTAACCAATCCCTCGCGGTATTTCGTCGCGCCGCCTCAGTCCTTTTACGGCCTTGGCAGTGCCGTCTTGACGCGCCATATGTTGGTGACCGCTCACAGCAGGGACGTTTGACTTGACCGCCGCCGCACCTGAACTCGCCGACCATGCCGACCGCTCGCTCCTGATCGTGGAGGACGACAAGCCGTTCCTGGAGCGCCTGTCGCGCGCCATGGAGACGCGCGGCTTCACCGTCACCTCCTGCGATACGGTGTCCGATGGCCTCGCGCAGATCGGCCGCGCGGCGCCGGCCTTCGCGGTGGTCGACCTCCGCCTTGGCGATGGCAACGGCCTCGACGTCGTCTCCGCGTTGAAGCGCAAGCGCCCCGATGCGCGCGCCATCGTGCTGACCGGCTACGGCAACATCGCGACCGCCGTGACCGCGGTGAAGATGGGCGCCGTCGACTATCTCTCCAAGCCCGCGGATGCCGACGACGTCATCGCCGCCCTGCTGGCCACCGGCACCGAGAAGTCGGAATTGCCGGCCAACCCGATGTCGGCGGATCGCGTGCGCTGGGAGCACATCCAGCGCATCTACGAGATGTGCAACCGCAACGTCTCGGAAACCGCGCGCCGGCTCAACATGCACCGCCGCACCCTGCAGCGGATCCTGGCCAAGCGCGCGCCGCGGTAATTCCACCCGGTTACTGTTTCCCCTCATGGTGAGGAGCGCGTCTTCGCGCGTCTCGAACCATGAGGCCATAGACGGGCCTGCATCCTTCGAGACGCCGCTTGGCGGCTCCTCAGGATGAGGGGCAACGGTGAGCCGCGCCTCTAGATTTCTTCGTGCCCCTGCGGATCGACCAGGCGGTTGATCCGCTGCGCCGCGGCCATGGCGAATCGCACCGTCATCGACTTGCGCGTCGCCGCGGGCAGGCGATGCTCCGGCGCCTCGCACTGCAGGTGGGCGCCATAGGCGTCCGCGACGATCAGGCCGGTGTCCGCCGGGAAGATCTCGCAAGGCAGATCGGCCGTGAAGGCGAAGAACAGCCGGTCGCAATGGGCACGGTATTCCGGCCATTTCTGATCGGCGCGCAAATCCTCCAGCGACGACTTGATCTCGACGATCCAGATCTCGCCGCGCTCGTTGAGCGCCACGAGGTCGGCGCGTCGGCCGGAGGGCAGCGGCAATTCGCTGACGCAGGTAAAGCCGAGCGAGCGCAATAGCCGCGCCGTGCCGCGCGCGACCGCCAGCGCCGTCTCGGACTGGCGGCGGTCCGGCGGCGGAACGAGGTGGATCTGGCGAACGGGCGATTCCATGCCGTCCAAGCCTAGCCGATTCCGCCCTGCCGCACATCAGACTCGCGCCGTTCATCATTGGGCCGGACCGGCCGCAAATTGGTACGCGGCCCGCCATGATTTCGACCTCAGGGAACCGCGAAGCCTTGGGAACCTGCCCTTCAGGGGACGAACGCACTGGAGGAGAACAACGATGCCGCGCATCGTCACCCGAACGCTTGCCTTCGCCGCCCTCACCGCCCTGCCCTTCGCCACCCCCTCCGCCGCACTGGCAAAGCCCGCCGTCGAAGTCGCCTTCGTGCTCGACACCACCGGCTCGATGGGCGGCCTGATCGAAGGCGCCAAAAAGAAGATCTGGTCGATCGCGACCGCTATCGTCGATACCAATCCCGACGCCGACATCCGCATGGGCCTGGTCGCCTATCGCGACATCGGCGACGAGTACGTCACGAAAAAATTCGACCTCACCACCGACATCCAGGATCTCTACGCCAGCCTGCTGGAGTTGAAGGCGCGCGGCGGCGGCGACTGGCCGGAGAGCGTCAACGAGGCGCTCGATACCGCCGTCAACAAGATGAAATGGACCGACGGCAGCGACGTCCGCCGCATCGTCTTCCTGGTCGGCGACGCACCGCCGCACATGGACTACGAGCAGGACACCAAATACCCGGTGACCCTGAAGGTCGCCAAGCAGAAGGACATCATCGTCAATGCCGTGCTCGCCGGCAATGCGCGCGACACCGAACGGGTGTGGCGCGACATCGCCCAGAACGGCAACGGCCGCTTCATCCCGATCCCGCAGGACGGCGGCCAGGTCGTCATCATCGAGACGCCCTATGACGAGGACATCATCATCCTGCAGCGGGAGATCAACGGCACGGTGATCCCCTACGGTCCCGGCGCGCTGCAAAAGCGCACCGAGGAAAAGACCAAGCAGCTGTCGCAGGTCGCGGCCGCGGCGCCCGCGCTGGCCTCGGAAATGGCAAGCTTCATCAACAAGCGCGCCAAGGCGTCGTCGGAAGCGGTGACCGGCGACGGCGATCTCGTCGCCGATCTCAATGCCGGCCGCGCCTCCTTCTCCGCGATCAAGGACGACGACCTGCCGGCCAATTTGCGGGCGATGAAGCCGGAGCAGCGCGTCGCGGAGGTCAACAAGCAGATGGGTCAGCGCAAGGCGCTGAACGAAAAGCTCGCCGCGCTCGTCGCCAAGCGCGACCAGTACATCGCCGACCAGCGCGAGAAGGCGCCGCCGAAGGCCTCGTCGTTCGACCGCGTCGTCGAGGAAACGCTGCGCACGCAGATCAAGCGGTGAGCGGCTGGCGGGCTCTATCAACCGGTCGTCCCGGATCGCTCTCGCGGTGCTCATTGCCCGCCACTATCGTCATCCGCGAAAGCGGGTGACGATAGTACGCCGCGGCTTCTCGGTTCGATCACAAGCGTCTCTGGCATGCTGGATCGCCCGCCGGAGCCTGTCATTGGGCACGCATTCGCGCGACCCGCTGGCGCGCGATGACAGCCTGCCGTCATTGCGAGCGAAGCGAAGCAATCCAGCTTTCTTGCGTGCGGCAAGCTGGATTGCTTCGTCGCTTCGCTCCTCGCAATGACGGTGGAGGAGCACGCGTTCCATTATTGCGACGACGAATGGAGAGACATGCGTTCTCATTCCCGCGACTCGTTTTCGTCCGGGTTTTGCATCTCGTTGCTCCCTCTCTTATCAGAGGGCGCAGGGAAAGCCGGGCGCCGACTGCGCCCGCAGCACCGTGTGCAATGGGTAGTGAAGGAACGCACACGGATTTGACAGGTACAGCCGAGACAACCCGGCTTTCCCCGCGCAATGGCTTTACGGCTTACTTCGTGCTCTCCCCGGTGAGCGGCCTTTATTGTCACCGTTGCCACGCCACCACAGGGCGGCGGGATAGACGCCAGGGTCGCGGCGCCAGGACCACACGACTTCGCC
>DATEJC010000037.1:0-12683 GCA_035278345.1 Bradyrhizobium sp.
GCTCGGCGGAATGGATCACCATGAAGCCGCCGCCGCCGATATTGCCGGCGCGCGGATAAGTGACGGCCAGGGCAAACCCGGTCGCGACGGCGGCATCGACCGCGTTGCCGCCCTGCCGCAGGATGTCGGCGCCGATCCGGGTCGCAAGTTTCTCCTGCGCCACCACCATGCCGTGTTCGGCCCGTACAGCCTGGACCGAATCGAGCGGTGGCGGTGTGTAGAGCCGGCGCTGCTCCTGTGCGTCGGCCCGGCAGACGAGCAGGGTCAACGCGAGGACAGTTAAACTCTTGCAGATGCTGGCCGTAAGGAAATTCATCGGGAATCCACGTATCAAATCCGTCAAGCAGCCATGCGACAACATGCGACGCTGCGGCTGACGAATGCTATATGGATTTCGGCATGGCAGGCAAAACGCCTGTTTGTGATCAGAAGGGCGATTTTGACATGGTGGCGACGGATTTTGCGGCTGCGCGCGCGAAAGGAATGCCGGTTTATCCGCGCCGCGCCGCCGTCATCAGCTGGATCTTCTTCGATTGGGCGGCGCAGCCCTACTTCACGCTGATCACCACTTTCATATTCGCGCCCTATTTCGCGAATTTCGTCGCGCCGAATCCGGCGACTGGCCAGGCGCTGTGGGGCTTTGCCGCGGCCGCCGCAGGCTTTTCCATCGCCCTGCTCTCGCCGGTGCTCGGCGCGATTGCGGATGCCGCCGGCCGGCGCAAGCCGTGGATTGCCGCCTTTGGCGCGCTGCTCGTGATCGGCGCCAGCGCAATGTGGATCGGCAGGCCCGGCGATCCCTCGATCATTCCGCCGCTGCTGCTCGCCTATGCCATCGCAACCGTCGGCGTCGAATTCGCCACCGTCTTCAACAATGCGATGATGCCGACGCTGGTGCCGCCGGAGCGCATCGGCCGGCTGTCCGGCACCGGCTGGGCCACCGGCTATATCGGCGGCATCGTCAGTCTTATCCTTGTGCTCGGCTTCCTCGCCGCCAATCCGGATTCCGGCCGCACGCTGTTCGGCCTCACCCCGCTGTTCGGGCTCGACCCCGTCACGCACCAGGGCGACCGCATCACGGGCCCCCTGACGGCGATCTGGTTCATCATCTTCGTGACGCCGATGTTCTTGCTGACGCCGGATTATCCGGCCAAGCGCCCGCTGCGCGAGGCGTTGCGCGCCGGGCTTGGCGAGCTGAAGGGCACGCTCGCCGAGCTGCCGAAGCAGCGATCGATGTCGCTCTTCCTGCTCGCCAACATGATCTACACCGACGGGTTGGTGTCGCTGTTCGCCTTCGGCGGCATCTATGCGGCCGGCACCTTCGGCTGGCACACGCTGCAGATCGGCACGTTCGGCATCATCCTTGCGATTGCCGGCACATTGGGGGCCTGGCTCGGCGGCAAGCTCGACGATCATCTCGGGCCGAAGCGCGTCATCGCCGGCAGCATGATGGTGTTGTTGCTGGCCGTGATCGCCATCCTGCTGGTGGACAAGGATTCGATCTTCTTCATACCGGTCACCCCGCCGCAGCCGGGCGGGGCGCTGTTCGCCGGCGCCTCTGAAAAGGCCTATCTCATTCTCGGCTGTCTGATCGGCGCGGCCGGCGGGCCACTGCAGGCGGCGGCGCGGACGCTGCTCATTCGCCTGGCGCCGAAGGAGCGCATCGCGCAGTACTTTGGGCTGTTCGCACTGACGGGAAAGGTGACGTCCTTTGTCGGCCCGCTGCTGATCGGCGCTGTCACCGCGGCGACCGCCAGCCAGAAGGCAGGCATGGCGGTGCTGGTGATCTTCTTCGTGACGGGGATGGCGCTGCTGATGCTGGTCAGCGAGCCTCCCCGTCGTCGCGCGCCGTAAGTGCGCGGCTTAGTGCCGGAAATGCCTGACGCCGGTGAATACCATGGCGATGCCGTGCTCGTCGGCGGCCTTGATCACCTCATCGTCGCGCAACGAGCCGCCGGGCTGGATCACCGCAGTGGCGCCGGCCTCGATGCAGGCGAGCATGCCGTCGGCAAACGGGAAGAATGCATCTGACGCGACCACCGAGCCCTTGGTCAGGGGCTCGGCGAGCTTCAGTTCCCTGGCGGCATCAAGCGCCTTGCGCGCGGCGATGCGTGCGGAATCGACACGGCTCATCTGGCCTGCGCCGATGCCGACGGTCGCGAGATCCCTGGCATAGATGATGGTGTTGGACTTGACGTGCTTGGCGACGCGGAAGGCGAATTTGAGATCGCGCAGCTCGGCCTCCGTCGGTGCGCGCTTGGTCACCACCTTCAGCTCCATGTCATCAACGACGGCATTGTCGCGGCTTTGCACCAGCAGGCCGCCGGCGACGGTCTTGGCGGTGAGGCCGATGCTGCGCGGATCGGGCAGGCTGCCGGCGAGCAGGAGCCGGAGATTTTTCTTCGCCGAGATGATTTCGATCGCGGCCTCCGTTGCGGCGGGCGCGATGATGACCTCGGTGAAGATTTCCGTGATGGCCTGCGCCGCCTCCGCATCCAGCACGCAGTTGACGGCGACGATGCCGCCATAGGCCGACGTCGAATCGCAGGCCAGCGCCTTGCGGTAGGCGCTGACGAGGTCGCTTCCTTCCGCAACGCCGCAGGGGTTGGCGTGCTTGACGATGACGCAGGCGGCGGTGCGATTGGGATCGAACTCGCCGACGCATTCATAGGCGGCGTCGGTGTCGTTGATGTTGTTGTAGGAGAGCTCCTTGCCCTGCAGCTGCTGCGCGGTGGAGACACCGGGACGCTTTTCCGGCGTCGCATAGAACGCCGCGTTCTGGTGCGGGTTCTCGCCATAGCGCAGTGACTGGATCAGCCGGCCGCCGAAGGCGCGGAAACCGGGCGTCTCCGTGCCGTTTTGCGCAGCGAACCAGTTCGAGATCGCGGCGTCATAGGCGGCCGTGCGGGCATAAGCTTTCGCGGCGAGGCGGCGGCGCAGCAGCAGCGTGGTTGCGCCATTATTCGCGGCGAGCTCCTCGAGCACAGCATGGTAATCTTCCGCCTCGACCACGACGGCAACGTCGTCATGGTTTTTTGCCGCGGCGCGGATCATGGCGGGGCCGCCGATATCGATATTCTCGATGCAGTCCTCGAAGCCGGCGCCCTTTTCGACGGTGGCCTCGAACGGATAGAGATTGACCACGAGCAGATCGATCGGCGCGATGTCATGCGACTTCAGCGCTGCCGTATGCTCCTTGTTGCCGCGGATCGCGAGCAGGCCGCCATGTACCTTCGGATGCAGCGTCTTGACGCGTCCGTCCATCATCTCGGGAAATCCGGTGAGTTCGGAAACGTCCTTCACCTTCAGCCCGGCGGCGCCAATCGCCTTGGCGGTGCCCCCGGTCGAGATCAGCTCGACGCCGCGGGCAGCGAGCGCGGTGGCGAATTCGATCAGCCCGGTCTTGTCGGAAACGGATAACAGAGCGCGGGCGACGCGGCGGGTCGTATCGGTCACGGGCAAGGTCCTTTGTTGTGGATGCTTATGCCCAGGCGCGCGGCAGTTACTCTTGCGCTTCCCGATGGTGCTCCATCCAAAGTCGCCAGTCGCGCAAGCGCGCGCTGGTTAGCAGCTTTTGCCTGGCTTCACAACGGGCGCGAATATCCGTGCCTGTAGAAGACTTTAGAGCGGCAGTTCCGGCTCGCGGCGGGCATTGCGCTTGGCGTTCGTTTGGGCCGCCGAAGTAGAGGAGCGGACAAAGCTCCAGCGGATCGAGGGGGCGTGTCGGGAATCCTGCCGGATCACGATCTGGGCGGTGCGACGGGGGCCGTCATTGCCGGCCAGGAACACGCTGTCTTCGAGGTCGACCTTGTCGTCCATCGCTTCAAAGGTCCAGACGTCGCGGTTCGGCAGCACCAGCATCACGCCGCGGGCGTCCGACAGGCGGCTGGCCTTCACCGAAGGGTGCAAATGGAAACGCAGCGCAAAGCCGGATTCGCCGCCCTTGATCTTGCCGCCGGGCGCGGGCGACAGCGTGTCCTCGCCGTCGAGCCGCGTGCCGTCCTGCGCCGCCATCAATACCCGCCGATGGATCACGCCGAAGCGAGGGAGATAGCCGTCATGTGAGGTGGTGAGCAGTTCGCCGTTCGGCACCGCTTCGCGATAGCTCTCGACATCGGACGGGCCGGAAACGATCGGCGCGCCCTGCAGCAGTTTCTTCATCGCCGAGAATTCGACGAACTGGCACGACGAAGTGTCGTGATAGGTCAGCGTCGAGTGCGCCGCGGTGCCGCGGGCAAAGGCGCGCCAGTTGTCGCGGCCGGTGGTCGGCATGCCGCAATTGACCACGATGCGGCTCGGTCCCGACGACAGCTCGAAGGAGAGGCAACCGGCATGCGCGTCCTGGCTCACGCTCGGCGGCGGTGGCGCGCCGGTGTCGATGATCACTGTCATCCCGTTGGCATCGATGCGCTGGTAGCCGGTATGCGGCATGTTCGCCATCGGCGCGCCATGGGTGTCGTCATAGGCGAGCAGCGTGGCGACGAGATCGTTCGGCGCGCTGCTCATGCCGTTGAACAGCGCAAAGGCGCCGTCGCCATGGCGAAAGAAGCGCAGCATCGGCATCATGCGGTCGATGGCGTTGAGCAGCGCCGGCGGCGGGGCGATGTTGCGCGCGGCAAAGGTCTGGCGCAGCGGCAGCAGGTCGCTGAGCAATTCGACCAGCGCGCCGGGATTGCGCGAGATGTGCCCGCCGTCGGGCAGGATCTGCCGCTGCAGCTCATCGGACAGTTTTCGCGAGGCGCTGCGGATGTGCTTGGCCTGGTTGGCGAGGCACAGCGAGGCGTAGCACAGCGCGACCAGGACCTGCAGCCGCGGCACGCCGTCGCCGATATCCATCATGGCGTAACGGAGATAGCGGATCTCGCGGGTCAGCCCGCGCAGATAGCGCCGATAGAATTTCCCGTCGGTATCGCTGAGCACCAGTGGCGCCTGCGACAATAGCGAGATGACGCGCCGCGCCAGCACGTCGGCGCGGCGCTCCAGCGGCCGCTTGCGCGTCTGGTTCGACATCCAGTCGTCGACCAGCGAGCGGGCATTGGCGCGGGTCAGCGCCGTGTCGGCAGCGCGCAGATGGCGCAGCCAGCCGAAGCCGAGCAGCGCGACCTCCCAGTCTTCCGAGGGCGGATCGAGATCGAAGATCGATCGGCCGTGGCAGGTGACGATCTTGCCGGCGAAAACAAAACGCCCGGCATAGATTTCGGCGGCGCGGGTGGCGTCCGCCGTGCGCAGGTCATGCGGCGCGATGATCAGGCGGTCGGAGCGGCCGGGCCACAGCCGCGACAGCGCGACCGTGCTGCCGCCGGCGCGGGCCATCATGTTCCGCGCAAAGCGGCCCATGATCAGCGTCGAGATTCGTCTGCGTTGAGCGACCGACACGCCGTGCCTTGAGAGGGAGGGGGTTCCAGCGATTCGTATTTAGCCGGAATCGTGGCTTCCGTACCATCTTGAAAGCTGGCGAATCAGCCCCTTGCGACGAAAAATCCGCTGCAGAATCAGGCCTTAACTAGCCGGGCGGCGTAGAAACCGTCCAATCCCGCAAGGCGCGGGTCGGTATGCGGCAAGTGGCATGGCAGGGTGCGGAGATCGCCATCGGCGGTGACGATATCGGCAAGTCCTGACACTTCGGCCGCGGCGATCGGCGCCCGGCGCAGCCCCGTTTCGCTGGCAAGAAGCGCGGCTACGGCCGCTTCG
Organism: Bradyrhizobium sp.; assembly: GCA_035278345.1. Lineage (GTDB taxonomy): Bacteria > Pseudomonadota > Alphaproteobacteria > Rhizobiales > Xanthobacteraceae > Bradyrhizobium. The sequence goes on from DATEJC010000037.1 coordinate 5,689, forward strand.
CCTTCCTCGGGCTCCAGCGAACAGGTGCAATAGACCAGGATTCCGCCCGGCTTCAGCAGCGCGACGGCCTTTTGCAAAAGCCGCTTCTGCAGCGCCGCCAGCGGGGCGATGTCGGTTTCCTGGCGCAGCCACGCCACGTCGGGATGCCGGCGGATGGTGCCGGTCGAGGTGCAGGGCGCATCGATCAGGACGCCGTCAAAAGCTTCCGCAGGTCCTTGCCACTCCACGGCGTCGGCAACGGCGGTCTCGGCTTCGAGCGACAGCCGCGCGAGATTGTCGCGCAGCCGCGTCATCCGGGCCGGCGAGCGGTCGACGGCGGTGACACGGGCGCCGGCCTGCCCGAGCTGCGCCGTCTTGCCGCCGGGCGCAGCGCAGAGGTCGGCGATGCGCTTGCCATTGATGTCGCCGAACAGGCGCGCCGGCAGCGCAGCCGCGGCGTCCTGCACCCACCATTGTCCTTCGCTAAAGCCGGGCAGCATGGTCACCGAACCATGCAGCAGCGTGCGCACCGTTCCCGTCGGCAGCACTTCGCCGTGCAGGCGGCTCGCCCATTGCGAGGCATCCGATTTCACCGTGATGTCGAGCGATGGCTCATGGCTGAGTGCTGTCGCCATGGCGCGCGCGGTCGCCTCGCCGTAATGCGCGGTCCAGCGCGCCAGCAGCCAGGGCGGCACATCCAGCGTTTGCGACCTGACGTCCTCGACGATCGCCTGGCCTTCGCGCGCGCAGCGCCGCAACACGGCGTTGATGAGGCCGGCATAGCGCGCGGCGCGCCGGTCGGATTGCACGAGGCGCACCGACAGATCGACCGCGGCGTGATCGGGCACGTCCATCCAGAGGATCTGCGCCGCACCGATCAGCAGCGCGCTTTGCGCGCGCGGCGCGTCGGTCGGAACGCCGCGGTCGAGCAGCCGCGACAACAGATGGCCGAGCGTGCCGAGCCGGCGCAAACAGGTGGCGACCAGCCGGCGCATAAGCGCGCGGTCGCGGTCGGAGAGCGATTTCAGTGCGGGATGGACGCCGGCGCCTTCGAGCTGGTCGTCGAGCGTGCGATGCCGGTGCAGCACGCCGTCCAGGATATCGGCGGCAATCCGCCGTGCTGCCAGTCCAGGCACTTCGGAGGCGACAGCGAATCGTTGTGACGGCATGGTGCGGAAAATGTACTTGCGGTTCTATGTGATGTGATGCTTCGGCTCATGCCATCGCAATGAAACTGACCTGTGGCATGTGAATATGCCAAATGTAAGAATCCGGAATCAGATTTCGCGATTGTGAATAGGCCGGCAGGTGGCAGGGTTGACCGCCCGGGTCGTCGGGAGGAAACAAGTGAAAATGACCGACGGACCCGCAAAGCCGGAAGCCGGGCGCAAGCCGTTAACCCCTGCGGCGCAGCGGGCACTTGCCGAAGCCGAGGAGCGGCGCCGGCAGGCCGCCGCCAACGCCAAGCCCATGGAAAAGGAATATCAGGGCCCCAAGGGCCCGGAGCCGACGCGTTACGGCGATTGGGAGAACAAGGGCATCGCCTCGGATTTCTGAAGCCGGCGGACTCTTGTCGGGCTGGCCGACTCAGTTCAGCTTCCCCGCGATGTTGTTTCAGAGATCAAACGCCTGGCGGCCGATCCGGCGCAGCGGGATTGGCCGGAGCCGTTGGCTTTCCCGCGCCTTGCCATGGATTGTCGTATTCGCAATCGTGGTCGGCAGCATGCTGCCGCTCCGGCAATGGTTGCATTTGCCGCTGCCGCAGTGGAGCGATGGCCGGCAGGAATTCGAGACGGTCTGGCGGCCGGCCGGCAACCTCGACCGGCACCGCGCGGCGGACGTGATCCGCACGATCGATGGCGATACGTTCGAAGCGCGGGTGCATGTTGCCCCCGGTCAGGACGTGGTGACCCGCGTGCGCCTGCGCGGCGTCGATGCGCCGGAACTCAAGGCGGCGTGCCCTGAGGAGTTGCGACTGGCGGAAGCTGCGACCGATGCGTTGCGCGATCTGCTTCGGCAAGGCGAGGTCGCGGTCTACAATATCGGCCCGGACAAATATCAGGGCCGCGTCGTCGCCGACGTTGCGACCAAAAAGACCGGCAATGTCTCGGCGGCGTTGATCAGTGCCGGCCACGTGCGCAGCTACGATGGCGGCCACCGCAATGGCTGGTGCGCGAACGCGACTCGCTAAAAACAAAAGCCGCGCTTTCGCGCGGCTCTTTCCGAAAAAAGTTCTGAGAAGGATCAGCGCGTCACGACAACCGTGGTGCCGACGGAAACGCGCCCGTAGAGATCGGTAATGTCGGCGTTCAGCATGCGGATGCAGCCATAGGAGACGAAGCCGCCGACCGAGCCCGGCACGTTGGTGCCATGAATGGCGTATTCGCCGCCGGCGAGCGTCATCGCCGCGACGCCCATCGGATTGCGCGGCGAGCCGCCGGGAATCACGTCGGGCATGTTCGGCTTGTCGCGCTTGACTTCGCGCGGCGGCGACCAGGCCGGATTGGTGTACTTGCCGTCAATCCGGGTGGTGCCCGCCCACTGCTTGCCGGCGCGGCCGACGCCGACCGGGTAGCGCATGGCGCGACCGGAATCGAGGATCAGATACAGCCGGCGCTCACCGGTCTTCACGACGATGGTGCCCGGCGAATATTCGGCGCTGTGCATGGGGACCAGCTCGGGACGCGCCTGGGCCGGCGACGACATCATGATCCCCGTCCCGATGGTGACGGCCACGGCCGCCGCAATCCTCAACGACATCGCTCTCTCCATTCCAGTTGCCCCGTTTGGTGGGGCCATTCGCCGCCAGGCCTTTGAAGGAGGCGGCCTGCCGGTCTTTCGGACGCATTTTTAACCGCGTCCCTTCACCGGACGATTTCCACACCGGCCGGGGACACGTTTTCAATGGAGGGAAGAAAGGGAATGTTCGAATCAAAGTAAATGACTTGAAAACAACACTTGTCCCGAAAAAGACACAGTGCCGCCAGCCCGCGCCACAGGTCGGGCCAAGATGACGGGAACGCCTGCGAAATCTGCAAAGAAGGCTCCGGAGCGATCCGGAGCCTTCAACTTTCTTGCAGCGATCAGGCAGTGACTTTACGCGGACGCGCCCTTCTTGTTCTGGCGATTCTGGACGAGATCGTCGACAACAGCGGGATCGGCGAGTGTCGAGGTGTCGCCGAGGCTCGAGGGCTCGTCCTCGGCGATCTTGCGCAGGATGCGGCGCATGATCTTGCCGGAGCGCGTCTTCGGCAGGCCGGGCGCGAACTGGATCAGGTCGGGGGAGGCGATCGGGCCGATGTCCTTGCGCACCCAGGCCACCAGCTCCTTGCGCAACGCCTCGCTCGGCTCCTTGCCGTTCATCAGCGTGACATAGGCATAGATGCCCTGACCCTTGATGTCATGGGGATAGCCGACCACGGCGGCTTCCGACACCGCTTCATGCGCGACCAGCGAGCTCTCGACTTCAGCGGTGCCCATGCGGTGGCCGGAGACGTTGATGACGTCGTCGACGCGGCCGGTGATCCAGTAATAGCCGTCTTCATCGCGTCGGCAGCCGTCGCCGGTGAAGTATTTGTTCTTGTAGGTCGAGAAGTAGGTCTGCTCGAAGCGGTCGTGGTCGCCATAGACCGTGCGCATCTGGCCCGGCCATGACTTGGTGATGCAGAGATTGCCTTGCGCGGCGCCGTCAAGCGTCTTGCCGTCGGCATCGACGATCTCGGGCACCACGCCGAAGAACGGACGCGTCGCCGAGCCCGGCTTCAGCTTGGTGGCGCCCGGCAGCGGCGTGATCAGGATGCCGCCGGTCTCGGTCTGCCACCATGTATCGACGATCGGGCAGCGGTCGTCGCCGACCACGCGATGATACCATTCCCAGGCTTCCGGATTGATCGGCTCGCCGACCGAGCCGAGCAGGCGCAGCGAGGCGCGCGAGGTCTTTTTCACCGGCTCGTCGCCACCCTGCATCAGCGCGCGGATCGCGGTCGGCGCGGTGTAGAAAATGTTGACCTTGTGCTTGTCGACCACGTTCCAGAACCGCGAATTGTCGGGATAGTTCGGCACGCCCTCGAACATCAGCGTGGTCGCGCCGTTCGCGAGCGGCCCGTAGAGAATGTAGCTGTGGCCGGTGACCCAGCCGACGTCGGCGGTGCACCAGTAGATGTCGCCGTCGTGATAGTCGAAGACATATTGATGCGTCATCGCGGCGAACACGAGATAGCCGCCGGTGGTGTGCAGCACGCCCTTGGGCTGGCCGGTCGAGCCTGATGTGTAGAGGATGAACAGCGGATCTTCCGCATGCATCGGCTCGCACGGGCATTCCGTGGTCACCACCTTGGCCGCGTCGTGATACCAGAGGTCGCGCGACGGGTTCATGTTGACGGCAGCGCCGGTGCGCTTGACCACCACGACCCAGTCGACCCCGGGAGATTTCTCCAGCGCCGTGTCGAGATTGGCTTTCAACGGCACCTTGCGGCCGCCGCGCAGGCCTTCATCGGCAGTGATGACGATCTTCGATTGGCAGTCGTTGATGCGCTGGGCGAGGCTGTCGGGCGAGAAACCGGCGAACACCACCGAATGAATGGCGCCGATGCGCGCGCAGGCGAGGATCGCGTACGCAGCCTCGGGGATCATCGGCAGATAGATGGTGACGCGGTCGCCCCGCTTGACGTTGCGCGTGCGCAGGATGTTGGCCATCTGGCATACTTCGTCGTGCAATTCCTTGTAGGTGATGTGCTTCGACTGCGAGGGGTCGTCACCTTCCCAGATGATCGCGGTCTGGTTGCCGCGCTTGGCGAGATGGCGGTCGATGCAGTTGTAGGCCGCATTGAGCACGCCGTCCTCGAACCATTTGATCGAGATGTTGCCGGGCGCGAAGGAGACGTTTTCGATCTTGTGCGGCGCCTTGACCCAGTCCACCCGCTTGGCGTGCTCGGCCCAGAAGCCGTTGGGGTCCCTGACCGAGCGCTCGTACATTTCGCGGTACTTGGCGTCGTCGATCCAGGCGCGCTTCGACCAGTCCGCGGACACGTCATAAATCTTCTCGGACATATTCCCTCCACTCAACGTCACTGCCCGCTCGCGAACGAAAACGATCGCAAGCGACTTCAATTGTTATTGGTGCGATTATGCGTCGCCGGACCGCATCGGGACAAGCGCGGCCGCCTCAAACCTTGGTTTGGCTTGCTATCCCGCCCCTTCGTTCACCAGCCACGGCAGCGAGGCTCGCGCATTGCGACAGCGCAAAATCAACGTTATCGGGCGAATAGGACCTATGAACGGTATTTAGAAACCGTCGATAACTGATTCGGGACTCGCAATCCCGGTCCGTACCCCCTAAATCGCCACCCCGGGGCCTGGCGGCCCTTCCGGAACGAAGCCTCAACAATCGGCATTACCCGGAGCAACAGCGGAGCAAGGCGTTCAGGACGATGACGGATCAGCAGAATTTCGAGGCTTCGAAGCCCGCTTCCGCCGATCCTGCCATTGCACTCGCGGAAATGCTCGGGCAGCTGCCCGCGGTTCCGGTCGAAAAGGCCAAGCCGGTCGCAGCAAAAATCTCCGTTGCGGAACTCGCCGAGCATCACGGCCTCAAGCTCGGGGACCAGAACGCGCTCACTATCCGCCGCATCAAGCGCGGCAAGAGCTATTCATTCATTCGCGCCAACGGCACCAAGGTTCGCCACGAGCCGACCATCCGGCGGCTGCATCGGATGGCGGTGCCGCCGGCGTATCGCGACGTGCGCTATTCAGCCGACCCGAACTCGCATCTGCAGGCGGTCGGCATCGACGCCGCCGGCCGACTGCAATACCGCTATCACGCCGACTGGGAGAAAGTGCGCGAGCAGCGCAAGGCGCATCGCCTGGCCAAGCTCGTCGGCGCGCTGCCCAAGATCCGGCGCAACGTCTCGGCGCATCTGTCGGGCGACGAGCCGACGCGCGAATTCGCGCTGTCGGCCGTCATCGAACTGATCGCGCGCACCGCGATCCGCCCAGGCAACGAATCCTACGCCAAGCTCAACGGCACCCGCGGCGCCACCACGCTCCTGAAGTCCAACGTCACGCTGGAAGACGACAGCTTTGTGCTGACCTTCAAGGCGAAGGGCGGCAAGGCTGTGCGCAAGGAATGCGACGCTGCGAAACTGGTGCGCGCCATCGGCATTTTGCGAACCCTGCCGGGCAAGCGCATGTTTCAGTATCGCGATGGCTCCGGCACGATCCGCACCGTCTCGACAACGACCGTGAACGGTTTTCTGCGCGAGATCGCCGGCATCAAGATTTCACTGAAGGATTTCCGCACGCTGATGGCGTCCGCCGTGGTGCTGGAATCGCTGTCGCGCATTTCGCCTGCGGCGAGCGCCCGCGGCCGCAAGAAGCAGGTGCTGGACGCCGTGCGCGCGGCGGCCGACGAACTCTCCAACACGCCGGCGATCTGCCGCAAGAGCTACGTGCACGACACCATCGTCACGGCTTTCGAGGACGGTATCCTCGAGCGTTTTGCCGCGACCATGACGGGCTATCGCACCCAGAAGAAGCGCGAGCAGCTCCTGGCGCAGGTGGTGCTGGCCGCCGCGGCTTAATCTGCGCTTCTACTTTGCATGGGGTTGTTTTCGAGATTCTGCATCTCGACAACCAAACCGCCTTAAAGCCCGCCCATCTTGCAGACCAGCTTCCACTCGTCCGCCGTCACCGGCTGCACCGACAGCCGCGAATACTTCACCAGCGCCATCGCGGCGAGCTTCTTCTCCGCCTTGATCGCTGCCATGGTCACCGGCTTTGGCATGGGCTTGTCGGCCTTGATGTCGACGCAGACGAACTTGCCGGACTTGTCGGACGGGTCGGGATAGGCCTCCTTGATCACCTCGGCGATCCCGACGATGTCCTTGCCCTCGTTGGAATGATAGAAGAACGCCTTGTCGCCCTTCTTCATGTTCTTAAGGTTCTGGCGCGCGGTGAAATTGCGCACGCCGGTCCACGGCTCGCCCTTCGCGCCCTTGGCAACCTGCATGTCCCACGAC
>DATEJC010000038.1:0-8087 GCA_035278345.1 Bradyrhizobium sp.
GTCTTGCCCGCCGCGGTCCAGCCGGGGATGTCGGCCTTGCGCGCCGTGCCGCTGGCGATGGTCTCCTGCATCATGGTGTTCATCATCGCCACATAACGAGGCTCGATGACCTGGTTGATCTGCTCCGCCTGCCGCGCGTAAAGCAGCTTGTTGCCTTCGATGGTGCGGATCTTGGTCACCACATGCGGCGCGACGCTCTGGCCGCCATTGGCGAAGGCGGCATAGGCGCCGACCAACTCGGTGACCGAGACTTCCGAGGTGCCGAGTGCGATCGACGGATTGGCCTCCAGCTTGGAGGAAATGCCGAGCCGATGCGCGGTACGCACGACGTTCTTCGGTCCGACCTCGATGCCGAGCCGCACCGCCACCGTGTTGAGCGACATCGCGAGCGCCTGGGTCAGCGTCACCGCGCCGAAATATTCATGGGTATAGTTCTCCGGCCGCCAGCCCTTCAGGTCCAGCGGCGCATCCTGCCGGATGGTCTCCGGCGTCAGGCCCGCTTCCAGCGCGGTGAGATAGACGAACGGCTTGAACGCCGAGCCCGGCTGGCGCTTGGCGGTGACCGCGCGGTTAAACTGGCTGTCAGCATAATTGCGCCCGCCGACCATGGCGCGCACCGCGCCGTCAGGCGTCATCGCCACCAGCGCGCCCTGCGTGACGTTGAATTTCACGCTTTTGGCCGCAAGCTCATCGATGATGGCCGCTTCCGCCGCGCTTTGCAGCTTGGGATCGATGGTGGTCTCGACCACAATGCTCTGGTCGATCTGGCCGACGAGATCGTCGAGCACCTCGCCGATCCAGTCGGCGACATAGTTGACCGTGCCGGCGCCGGCCGGCTTCACATTGTAGGAGGGATGGCCGATCGAAGCCTTCGCCTGTGCATCCGTGATGAATTTGGCGTCCGCCATCGCCGTCAGCACGACCTGCGCGCGCTGCTCGGCTCCTTCCGGGTTGCGGTTCGGCGCGAGGCGCGACGGCGACTTGACGAGGCCGGCGAGCATGGCGGCTTCCGCCAGCGTGACTGATTTCGCCGACTTGCCGAAATATTTTTGCGCCGCCGCCTCCACGCCATAGGCGCCGGAACCGAAATAGACGCGGTTCAGATAAAGTTCGAGAATCTCGCTCTTGGAATGCTTGCGCTCCAGCCACAGCGCGAGCTCGACCTCCTGCAGCTTGCGGTTAAGCGTGCGCTCCTGGGTCAGGAACAGGTTTTTTGCCAGCTGCTGCGTCAAGGTCGAGCCGCCCTGCGACACGCCCCGGTGCAGCACGTTGGTCACTGCGGCGCGCGCGATGCCGACGGGATCGACGCCGTGATGCGAATAGAAGCGGCGGTCCTCGATCGCGATGAAAGCTTTCGGCAGGTACGGCGGCAGATCCTTCAGCGCGACGTTGGAGCCCGCCATTTCGCCGCGGGTGGTCAGCACGCTGCCGTCGAGGCCGACGATCTGGATAATCGGTGGGCGCTTGGGGATTTCCAGCGACTGGATCGCCGGCAGATGCGCGCCGACCCAGATCACGACGCCGACCACCATGATGACCGCCCATAGCGACAGCACAGCGCCCCAATAGACGAGGCGGCCGAGGCGGAAGCGCCGCGGCGATTTCGCGCGTCGTTTGGCGCCGCTCTTGCTCACGCGGGTCTTGCGCTCCGGAGGCGGGGCATCGTCGTCATCACCGTCCGCCCTAGGCTTGGCGGGTTTCTTAGGCTTTTGTTCGGCGGCGGGAATGCGGTCCTTGGGGTCGAGGCGCAAATCCGCCATCGCGGCTGCTAAACCAAACCGCGGCTCCTTGCGCGCGCCGCTCTTTTTCCGTCCCCACGCCATACGCCAACGCCGTCTACACCGGTCCCCGCCGCACGCTACGGCGCGGACTTTAAGGGCCGGTTAGCGAGAGGTTAATGCACAATTAGGAGCTAAGGCGGGTCATGCTAAAAGGCCTCCGGAATCGAGGAGATCAGCATGGGCCATATCGATCCGACCAAGGAAGTTTTCGCGCAGTTTCGCGACAATGATCGCGCGGGCCCCATTCACATGCTCAACCTGGTCCGCCTGCGCGCGCAGGCCGCCTATCCCGACGGGCGCAAGGCGACGGGCGCCGAGGCCTATGCGGCGTATGGCCGTGAGAGCGGGCCGGTGTTCGAACGGCTCGGCGGGCGGATCGTCTGGCAGGGCAAATTCGAGCTGATGTTGATCGGCCCGCAGGAGGAGCGCTGGGACCATTGCTTCATCGCGGAATACCCTTCCGTCACGGCCTTCGTCGAGATGATCCGCGATCCCGTCTATCGCGAGGCGGTGAAGCATCGCCAGGCCGGCGTTGAAGATTCCCGCTTGATCCGCCACGCGGTGCTGCCGGTGGGGAAGACGTTCGGCGAGGTCCCGAAGTAGGCCAAAAAAATCGGCGGCCCGAAGGCCGCCGATCGCGCTCCATGTCGGTTGAGCTAGCCCGCAGGGCCCGCATCTTCCATGATCGGGCCGAACAGTTCCCAACGCTCGCCGTTGAACCTCATCATCTGCAGCTGCTTGTTGACGCGGTAGTCGTTGGGGCCGGTGTTGATCTTCATGCCGGGCAGGCCGAGATCGAGCACGACGTCCTTCAGACTGGCGGCCTGCCTCATCACGTTCTCACGCGTGAGATCGTCGCCGCACTGCTTGAGCACCTGCACGAGGAGCTGCGCGGTCGAATAACCGTAGGTATTGACCGTGTTCATCTTGTCGCCTTCCGGGAAATACTTATCCATGAAGTCGAGATACTTCTTCAGGCCGGGATCGTCCTTCCAGGTCGGGTCGGCCGGATCCTTGCCATAGTTGACGCTGATCACGCCCTTCGACGCTTCGAGGCCCGCGGGCTTCAGCGTAGCGCTGACCGGGCTCGCGTTGATGTCCACGATGTGCACCGGATGCCAGTTCAGCTCGTGGATCTTTCGGATTGCCTGCGCCGCCTGCTTCGGCGTCGAGGCGCTGTAGAACAGATCAGCGCCGGCATCCTTGATCTTCAGCACCTGGGAATCGATGGTGGGATCGGAGACTTCGTAGGAAGCTTCCGCCACGATCATCTTGGCCGCCTTGTCGCCAAGGCCGGCCCTCAGGCCGTTGATATAGTCCTTACCCAAATCGTCGTTCTGATAGAGGATGCCGATCTTGGCGTTCGGATGCTCCTTCAGAATGTACTGGCCATAGATTCTGCCCTCGACGAAGTAGTTCGGGTTGTAGCCCATGGTCCAGGGGAAGTTCTTCGGGTCGGTGAACTTCGAGGCGCCGGTGGCGGCGAACAGCTGCGGCACCTTCTTGCTGTTGAGATATTTCTGCACGGCGGCGTTGGCGGCGGTGCCGATGAGCTGGAAGGTGAGAAGGACTTCATCGCCTTCCACCAGCTTGCGGACCTGCTCGACCGTCTTCGGCGGCGAATAGGCGTCGTCATACTGGATCAGGTTGACCTTGCGGCCGTTTATGCCACCCTGATCGTTGATCATCTTCATGTAGGCGGCCTGCGTCTTGCCGATATTGGCATAGACGGAATAGGCGCCGGAGAAGGGCACGGTCTGGCCGATCTTGATCTCGGTGTCGGACGCGCCGGTGTCGTATTTCTTCTGCGCGGAGGCCGACGAAGCCGACAACGCAAGCGCGGCCGTCGCTGCCATGACCAGATGGAAAATCCCGTTTCTCATCGTTCTTGTTTCCTCGAATTCATGTTCTTCGATGGTCTTCCCCGCACAGGTAAAAGCGGCTGCCATCGCTTGTCCGGCGAGTGTGGCGGAAGCCATGGTGCATTGCAAGGCGAGCGGTTTTGCCGCGGTTTCCCAGCGGTTTGCTGCAGAGGAACATCTCAAGGACCAGGAAATAGACGTGCAAGAGCGCCACCAGCGCGTTGGCGGCCCGGAGCATGTTTCCCTCCGCGAGCCAGTTTTCGGGTGGACGGTAACAAGGTCCGCGTGGACAGTGCGAGACATGTTCGCGCCAGGGAGTCACGGTCATGACCGGTAAACTTACACCCTTTCGTCTCGACCGTCTGAAAACGCCGATCGGCGTTGCGCTGCTCGTCACCGACGAAGATGACGCACTGCGCGCGCTGGACTGGGAGGACCATGAGCCGCGGATGCGGGAGCTGTTGCGCCTGCAATGCGGCGCTGTGGAATTGAAGAATGCGCGGGCCCCGGGCGAAGTGAAGACGGCGCTGTCGGCTTACTTCAAGGGCGACCTCGATCGGCTCAGTGAGATCAAATGGCGCGTCGCCGGCACGCCGTTTCAGCGCAAGGTGTGGCATGCGTTGCCGAAAATTCCGGTCGGCTCGACGCTGAGCTATGGCGCGCTGGCGGCGAAGCTCGGCACGCCCCGCGCAATGCGCGCGGTCGGACACGCCAATGGTGCCAATCCGATTTCCGTCGTCGTACCCTGTCATCGCCTGATCGGCGCCGACGGCTCGCTGGTGAAATATGGCGGCGGGCTGGAGCGCAAGCGCTGGCTGCTGCGTCATGAGGGCGTGGAGGTGTAGCCGTCATCCGGGGCGCGCCTCTTGGCGCGAGCCCGGAGAGTAGCGAATTCGGCTTTACGCCGCCGGCTGCGCGGCTTTCTCTTCCTGCGACAGCAGGTGCAACAGCGCGCTCTTGATCGCGGCCTGGCGGGTCGGCGCGGTGATCTGCGCGCCGAGCAGGTCGGTGACATAGAACACGTCGCGGGCGCGCTCGCCGAAGGTCGAGACATGCGCGGAGGCAATGTTGAGATTGAGTTTTGAGATCGCCGTCGTCAATTCATACAAAAGGCCGGGCCGGTCGAGGCCCGATACCTCGATCACGGTGTAGCGATCCGACCACTGGTTGTTGATGGTGACTTCGGGCTCGACCACGAAGGCGCGCACCTTGCCGTTGCCCTTGGCGGTGCGGCGCGCCACCACGTCGGGCAGGCGGAGCTTGCCTTCCAGCACCTGCTCGATCATCTCTCCGATCCGCGTAGCACGGCGGCCCTCGTCCTCGTCGCGGTCGTATTCCCTCGATATCGCGATAGTGTCGAGCGCGAGGCCGTCGGTCGTGGTGTAGATCTGCGCGTCGACGATGTTGGCGCCGGCGGACGCGCAGGCGCCTGCGATGATCGACAGCAGCCAGGGATGGTCGGTCACCAAAAGCATCAGCTCGGTGACGCCGCGCGCCTCGTCGAACCCGACATTGATCGCAAGCTTGTGGCCGGCCTGTTCGCTGTCGCGGATGAAGCGCGCCTGGCGGATCTTGCGCGGCAGGTCGACCTTGAGCCAGTAGGCGGGATAGTGCCTGCCGATATAGGTGTTGAGTTCCTGCTCCGGCCATTCGGTGAAGGCGGCGCGGAACTCCGCTTGCGCCACCGCAATGCGCTGGGCGCGGTTCACTTCCGAGAAGCCGCCGGTCAGCACCGGTTCGGTCTCGTAATACAGCGTGCGCAAGAGCTGCGCCTTCCAGCCGTTCCATACGCCGGGACCGACCCCGCGGATATCAGCTGTCGTCAGGATCGTGAGCAGCTTCATCTGCTCGACCGACTGCACCACGGCGGCGAAATTCTCGATGGTCTTGCGGTCGGAGAGATCGCGCGACTGCGCGACCGTGGACATCGTCAGATGCTCCTCGATCAGCCAGGCGACGAGCTCGGTGTCGGCAGGTGAAAAGCCGAGCCGTGGACAGAGCCGCCGCGCCACCTTGGCGCCCGCGATGGAATGATCCTCGGGCCTGCCCTTGGCGATGTCGTGCAGCAACGTCGTGATGTAAATCAGTGCGCGATGCTCGGGGCGGATTTTCCGGAACAGATCGCTGGCGAGCACGAACTCGTCGTTACCGCCGCGCTCGATCTCCTGCAGCCAGCCGACGCAGCGGATCAGGTGCTCGTCCACGGTGTAGTGATGATACATGTTGAACTGCATCATCGAGACGATCTTGCCGAAGGCGCGGATGAAATGGCCGAGCACGCCGGTCTCGTTCATCCGCCGCAGCACCGATTCGGCGTTGTTGGAGGTCAGGATCTCGATGAACAGCCGGTTGGCTTCCGGATTTTCCCGCAGCTGTGTGTTGATCAGCTTCAGCGAGCGCGTCACCGTGCGCATCGCATCGGGATGGAAGGCGAGGTCGTTCTTCTGCGCCAGGCGGAAGATGCGGATCAGATTGACCGGATCCTGCTTGAAGACATCGGGCGCGGCGAGGTTGATGCGGTTGTTGTCGATGATGAAGTCGTCGCTGTCGGGCACGCGCCGGCGCTTCGTGCTCGGACGGAATTTCGCCACCATGCGGCTTAGCACCGGCGCGGGCTTGGCGTTTTCCTCCTCGAGCTTGGCGCAGAGGATCGCGGTGAGATCGCCGACGTCCTTCGCCACCAGGAAGTAGTGCTTCATGAAGCGCTCGACGTCCTGCATGCCCGGATGCGAGGTGTAGCCGAGGCGAACGGCGATCTCGCGCTGCATGTCGAAGGACAGCCGTTCTTCGGCGCGGCCGGCGAAGAAATGCAGATTGCAGCGCACCGACCAGAGGAAATCGGCGCAGCGGCGGAAGGTGCGGTATTCCTGCGCGTCGAACACCCCGCGCTCCAGCAGCTCGTCCGTCTCCCGCACGCGATAGACGTATTTCGCGATCCAGAACAGCGTGTGCAGGTCGCGCAAGCCGCCTTTGCCGTCCTTCACATTGGGCTCGACCAGGTAGCGCGACTGTCCGCTGCGGCGATGCCGGTCCTCGCGTTCGGCAAGTTTGGCGGTGACGAATTCGGCCGCGGTACCCTGCACGACGTCCTTGTCGAAGCGCGCGACCAGTTCGTCATACAGCGGCTTGTCGCCGGTGAGGAAGCGCGTCTCCAATACGGCGGTGCGGATGGTCATGTCGCCGCGCGCCTGGCGGATCGATTCGTCGACCGAGCGCGTGGCGTGGCCGACCTTCAGCCCCATGTCCCACAGGCAATAGAGAATGGCTTCGGCCACCTGCTCGCCCCAGGCGGTCTGCTTGTAGGGCAGGATGAACAACAGATCGATGTCGGACTCCGGCGCCATCAGGCCGCGGCCATAGCCGCCGGTGGCGACCACCGCCATTCGCTCTTCCCCCGATGGGATGTGCGAACGATAGAGGTGGCGGGTGGCGGCGTCGTAAAGAATGCGGATGATCTCGTCCTGCATGAAGCAGAGCCGCTCGGCGCAGCGCCGGCCGTGACGGTCCCTCAGCAGGATCGCCTGCGCCGTGGCGCGCGCGGCGATCATCTCGGCCTTGAGCAATTGTGCCAGTGCCGAGCGGAACGCGTCCTCGCGGCCAGCATGTTTCGCGGCAAGCGCATCGACCGCCGCGGTGATCCGCGCGGTTTCGAAACGATCGTCCGCTTCGATGCGGCTCTCTGTTACGACATTATCCATGCACCTACCGGGATAACGGACCGCGCTGGCGCTGTCACGGGACATTGTTGCGACCTCGGGCGCTCGCATGCCTCGGATCCAGGCCGCGGCGAGGCAATGCCTTTGATTCGCCTGTAAGCATCTGAAATGTAGTGTGTTTCTGGTTCTTCCCAAGGGGAGCGGAACGCCGTGGTGACAGCGATGGCACCTGGCGTTACATCTGGCGGCGGCCGACACCTATCCGGAGAAGAACAACAATGGATGCCGCTGAACTGCGCGCCCTGCAGGCCCCGATCAAGGAACGCTACAAGTCCGATCCCTCCGCGGCCGTCATTACGCTGAAAGCCAAGGGTTCGATCGACAATGAAGGCATCGCCTGCAAGGTCGAGACTGGCCGGGCGCTGGCGGTTGCAGGCCTTCACCCGGCCACCGGCGGCTCCGGGCTCGAACTCTGCTCCGGCGACATGCTGCTCGAGGCCCTGGTCGCCTGCGCCGGCGTCACCCTGAAATCCGTTGCAACGGCCGTCGACGTGCCGCTCAAGGCCGGCCATGTGATCGCCGAAGGCGATCTCGATTTCCGCGGCACGCTCGGCGTCGACAAGGAGGCGCCGGTCGGCTTTGCCGAGATCCGTCTGCGCTTCGAGGTCTCAACCGATGCGCCGCAGGACAAGCTCGATCTCTTGCTCAAGCTCACCGAGCGCTACTGCGTGGTCTATCAGACCATCAGGAACGGCCCGAAGGTTTCGGTGTCGATGAAGCGGGTGTAG
>DATEJC010000039.1:0-10835 GCA_035278345.1 Bradyrhizobium sp.
GGGTGGGCGCTCAGTAAGACCGCGCGGGGGTTTCGCGAGGAGCGAGGCACCAACACATGTCGGTCGAAACAATCAGTGCCACGGCCGCGGCGGCGATCGATCCGGCGCGGGTTGATCCGTCGCGCATCGCCGATGCGTCTCGCATCGATCCGTCACGCCTGAGGATCGCCACCTCCATCAAGCAAGCGTCCTCTACCACCGGCGCCAGCTTCGAATACCTGCTCGCCACTGCGAAAATGGAGTCCAACTTCAATCCGAAGGCGGCAGCGACAACGTCGTCGGCGCGCGGGCTCTACCAGTTCATCGACCAGACCTGGCTCGGAACGGTGAAGGAGGCCGGCGCCCAGCTCGGCTACGGCAAATATGCCGGGGCGATCTCGAAGTCCTCGTCTGGCACCTATTACATCAACGATCCCTCGATGCGCGATTCGATCATGAAGCTGCGCAACGATCCGGATGCGGCCTCATCGATGGCGGCGGTGTTGACGCAATCGAACAGTTTCAAGCTGACCGGCAGGATCGGCCGCCGGCCGACCGACAGCGAACTTTACATGGCGCATTTCATGGGCGTCGGCGGCGCCGCCAAGCTGATCTCCAACGCCGAGGACAATCCCAACGCCACCGCTGCACGGCTGTTCCCGAATGCCGCCGCCGCCAACCGCTCCATCTTCTATGAAAAGGGCACCGGCCGCGCCCGCTCGGTCTCCGAGGTCTATTCGGTGCTGGCGACGCGCTACACCGCAGCCGCCAATGCCAGGGACACTCGCACCGCCTTCGCCGCGCTCGGTGGGACGCCGCGGCCGACGGCGCTTGCCAGCGTCACGGCGCCATCAGCGACCACCGCGTCCAGGATGGACAGCGCCAATTTCCTGTCGATCATGCCGGACGCGCGCGCCGTGACGCCGGCGAGGGCGACCACAGGAACGGAATTGAAGACCGCTTCCTTGTCGCAGCAGGAGCCGATGTTCCGCACCCTGTTCCAGGCCGGCGACCGTACCCAGCCGATCTCGCCTGCCGTGCAGGAATTGTGGGGCAACTCGGCTTCGCGCGTGAACGTGGCCTCGGCCCCCAGCACGACGCCGGAAGTGCGCGCGCCTGGCCGGCTCGATCTCTTCAGCGACCGCGATGGTACGTTCTCGAGCTGACGATCGGCTATTTTGTACAGCACGAATTCAGTCAGTGACCCTCATGATGAAGAGGCGCGTCTTCGCGCCTTCTCCGGACGGTGCTGCGCATCGCCGGGAGAACCATGAGGCTGGGGATCTCGCTCGCAGCCATCCTTCGAGACGCCGCATGACGCTCGGCTCCTCAGGATGAGGGCTGGTGGTGACGCGCGCCGTGCCGCATTAACGAAACGTCAATAATCCCAAACGTTTATGGTGAACCCTTTGTTAAGCCCCATGGTTTATTTTCCGTGACAGTGGCATCGCGTCACGGTGTCGTAGCACGTTGCGTAAGCCGGAAAGACCATGATCGTTCGGCAGTTTATCAGTTGGGTCAGGAATGCATCCGCCGGTGAGCGGGCGGAGGCCACGCGAGCCTTGGCGCGGGCCTGGCTGATTTCAGATCTCTCCGACGACGACCGCACCGCCGCCGAAGGCGCGCTGTTGATGCTGCTCGACGATCCGTCGCCGCTGGTGCGCCGGGCGATGGCCGAAGTGTTTTGCCGCAGCACCGATGCCCCGGCCGCCATCGTGCAGGCGCTGGCCGTGGACCAGGCGTCGGTCTCGCTGCCCATCCTCGAACATTCCCCGCTGCTGATCGACGCCGATCTCGTCGATATCGTCGCGACCGGCAATGACGAGACGCAGTGCGCCGTCGCGCGCCGCATCAGCCTGCCGGCCTCGGTTTGCGCTGCGATTGCCGAAGTCGGCACAGCGTCGGCGGCGCTGGAGCTGATCGAAAATCCCTATGCCGAACTTGCGCCGTTCTCCTGGGACCGCATCGTCGAGCGTCACGGCCATCTTGCCGCCATCCGCGAAGCGATGCTGGTGCTGGAAGGACTGCCGGCGGCCACGCGCTACGCGCTGGTGACAAAACTCTCCGATACGCTGGCGCAGTTTGTCGTCGCCCGAAACTGGCTCTCGGCCGACCGGGCAGGGCGGATCGCCAGCGAAGCGCGTGACCGTTCCACCGTACATATCGCTTCCCGCGCCGGCGGCGCCGACATGGAAGGCTTGGTGCGGCATTTGCGCGTCACCGGCCATCTCACTGCCGGTCTCATCCTGCGCACGTTGCTGTCGGGCAATCTCGACCTGTTCCACTGCGCGCTCGCCGAGCTCTCGGGTCTTCCGCTCGCCCGTGTCAGCGCGCTCTTGCACGACCGCGGCCGCACCAGCCTGCAGGCGCTGCTGATCAAGGCCCGACTGCCGGAATCCACCTTTGCGGCCTTCCAGGTCGCGATCGATGTCGGCCAGGAGATCGGCTTTGCCGACAGCGACGGCGCCGCGGCGCGGCTGCGCCGGCGCATGGTCGAGCGCGTGCTGACGCAGTGCGAGACCGATGGCCGCTCCGCCGAGCCGCTGCTCATCCTGCTGCGCCGCTTCGCCACGGAATCCGCCCGCGAGGAAGCCCGCCTGTTCTGTGAAGAGCTGGTGGCGGAAGATGCGATCGATCCGCTTGAGCGCGAAGAACTGATCGCGGCGTAGTCCGAGAAGATTCCCTGGGGTGGGCCAAGCGAAGCCCGCCCACCTTTTCTTGCACCGATGCAAAATGATGGTGGGCGCGGCGCGATGCGCCTTTGCCCATCTTACGATTCCGCAAACGCCGGGATAATCACTCCACCGGCGCGATGCTCGGCGCGAGGATCGCTTCGAGATGCTCCGGTCGGTCGCGATTGGCCTCGGTCAAGAACTCGTCCGTGACGCCGCGCAGCCGCCGGCTCAACTCGCTCGCCATTGCCGCGGTGTCGAGCTTGGTGCGCTGGCGCACGATCGCCTGCACGGCGTTGATGTGATGCATGATCAGCTCGGTCGGCACTTTCTCCAGATCCGGCGCGTGCTCGATGATGCGGCAGAGGCTGTTTGCGGCAGCGCCGGCAGAAGGAAAGCCGAACGTTGCGGCGTCGCCCTTGATGTCATGCGCGGCGCGGAACAGCTCTCCGCGGGTTTCGTCGTTGAACCCGGTGTTGCCGATGGCGTCCCAGGCAGCCGACAGGCGATCGGCCTCGATCGCCATCCAGGTCTTGAATTCGCCCGACAGTCCTTCCAGCGCCTTTTCGGCGCGCGCCACCGGATCGTCGCGATCATCATCAGACACGCGCCGCAGCACCTCACGCAGCGGATTGGGCTGCATGATCACGTGATGAGTGGCGTAGGTCTTGACCTCGATATCGCCGGGCTTGTTTTTCGACATGTCGTGTTTTCCGCGCCTAAATTCCGGACCGCGCCTTGTCGAGCAGCGAAGGCTGCTGCATCACTTCCATTTCGCCGCCGGTGCGACGCTCGGGCCCGATATAGGTGTTGGACGTGTTGCGGCGGCGGTCCGGCCCGAAATAGGTCTTGGTCTTGATGAAGGGGCGGGGGTTGGCGACCACGTTGAGAATGCGCTGGTAGAGCCCCTTGGCCGAGATCGGCTTGGCCAAAAATTCGGTGACGCCGGCATCGCGCGCCACGGTGACGCGGCGTTTCTCGGAATGGCCGGTCAGCATGATGATGGGCGCGTAGGGGTTACCCTTGGATTCCGGCTGGCGGATCATCTGCGCCAGCTCAATGCCGTCGAAGATCGGCATCGCCCAGTCGGTGATGACGATGTCGGGCACATAATGCGTGTACATTTCCAGCGCAGTCGCGCCGTCCTCGGCCTCGTAGACTTCGCGCGCGCCGAAGGAGTGCAGCAGCGTGCGCAGGATGCGCCGCATATGCGGGTTGTCGTCGCAGACGAGGAAACGCAGCTTGTTGAAGTCGATGCGAAACATGGCTCGGCCCTTGGGGCGTACCGGCAGAGGGCGGTATACCCCGCGTTAACCATATCGCGCCGCGAGTTAACGAATGGTTTCGACCGGGCGCCTCAAGCGCCGGAATGGGCCGGTTTCAATGCCCGAACTGCTCGCGCAGGATGCGCTCTTCCAGGCTATGGCCGGGGTCGAACAGCATCCGCATCGAGATGGTCTTGTCCGAGAGCACTTCGACCCGGGTGACATCGCGCGCCTCGTCATGGTCGGCCACCGCCGCCACCGGACGCTTGGTGCTGTCGAGCACTTCGATGACGACATAGGCGGAGTTCGGCAGCAGGGCGCCGCGCCAGCGCCGCGGCCGGAACGGGCTGATCGGGGTCAGCGCCAGCAGCGAGGCATTGATCGGCAGGATCGGCCCTTGCGCCGAGAGGTTATAGGCGGTCGAGCCCGCGGGCGTCGCCACCAATATGCCGTCGGCGATCAATTCGGCCATGCGCTCGCGTTCGTCGATCAGGATGCGCAGATGCGCGGCCTGATGGGTCTGGCGGAACAGCGCGACCTCGTTGATGGCGTGGTGGATGTGAACATTGCCGTGGACGTCGGTGGCGCGCATCTTCAACGGGTTGATCAGCGACTCCCGCGCCGCCGACAGGCGCGTGGGCAGATCGTGCGTCGAGAACTCGTTCATCAGGAAGCCGACGGTGCCGCGATGCATGCCGTAAATCGGCTTGCCCGTGTACATGTGTTTGTGCAGCGTCTGCAGCATCAGGCCGTCGCCGCCCAGCGCCACCACCGCGTCGGCGTCATCGTCATGGTGGTTGCCATAGATATCGGCCAGCTGCTTCAGCGCCGCCTGCGCTTCGGGGCTCGCGCTCGCTACGAAGGCGATCTTTTCGTATCGCTTGGACATGGGACTTGAGTACTCGAAACCGGGACGCAAGAGGCACTCTCGTTCGTCTAACGTAACTTGGCGGTTCCTGTCGAGGCGAGGAAGCCCTGCCTGAAGGGCAGGGTAAACGAAATCGGGCGGCTGCATGGCAGCCGCCCGATCGCAATTGGCAGGGGTGCGCCGCCCCTAGTATTTGGCGACGACCGAGGCACCCGGCGAGAAGCGGTAGTTGACGCCGATCTTGACCTGGCTCTGGGTCACATGATCGGAAATCAGCGTGCCGTCGCTGGCCGTGTTGGTCTTGCGGCCGAAGTCGATGTAGGCGTACTCGGCCTTGGCCGACCAGTTCTTGCCGAGATCGAACTCCGTGCCGTAGCCCACGGTCCAGCCGGTGCGGCCGGAGCCAGCGTTCCAGCCCTGGCTGGCGACGCCGGCCGGGTTGTTGCAGGGCGGGTTGCCGCCCGGTGCGTTGGTGATGCAGTTCGTGGTGACGCGCTCGTCGGTGAAGGCGGCGCCACCCTTCACGTAGAACAGTGTGCGGTCATAGGCGTAACCGAGGCGGGCGGTCGCGGTCGCGACCCAGTCCATCCTGGACTCGCAGGTATAGAACACCGGGGAGAACGCGCCGGGTACCAGGAAGTGCGTTACGGGATCGATACCGGTGCCGAAGCCGCAGGTGCGCGATCCCTTCAGGTTGGTCGCGCCGATGTCACCTTCGACGCCAAGCACCCATTTGTTGACCTGATAGTTGTAGCCGGCCTGGAGGCCGCCGATCGCGCCGACCGCCCACACCTTGTTGCCGTCGTTGCCCGGCGGGAAGCGGACGTCGGTGGTGCCGTAGTCGGCGCCGAAGAATCCGCCCACATAGAAGCCGGTCCAGTTGACCGCGGTGACGATCGGCGGCAGTGCCTTCACCGGCACCTTGGTCGGCATTACGGCGGCGATCGCTTCGGGGGTGAACTGATAACGGATACCCGCATTGCCGGTCCAGCCGTCGATGTTGCTGCCATTGCGGTAGTCGACGCGGGCAAATCCGAGCCAGCCGGTGTTGGCGACCTGTCCGGCAATACCCAGCGAGTACTGGCCGTAGGTGCCGACGCGCGAAGTCAGCGTCGATTGCGAGTAGGTCGCGGCGAAGAAGGGCGGCACGCCCGCCACCGCGGACTGCACGGCGTTGATCGAGGTGTAGTTCGACCGCACGTCGCCGGCGAATTCGTGGAACACGCTGACGGAGGCGAACGGCTGCCAGATCATGTTGCCGGAAGTGAGGGTGGTGCCGCCGCGCAGGCTGAGGCGGCCGATCCGGCTGTCGATGTCGTCGACCGAATTGATGCCGGCGATGCCGGGATTGACGGTGCCGCCGGAGTTGAACGAGTCGACCTTGGTCTTCGACCAGATGAATCCCGCCGACGGCTCGATGAACCAGTTGTTCGCCAGCGCGAAATTATAGCCGCCCGACACCGCCACCGAGACGCCGCGCGCCGCCGTGCCCTGGTCGAAGAAGCCCAGCGCCGGATCGTTCAGGCGCATGTTGTAGAAGTCCTGACGGACCATGACGTCCGCGAAGAAGCGGTCCTTGGTCGCAACGCCATAGATGCCCATGAAGGGCACTTCGAACTTGGTCGTGAAGCCTGCGAGGCTGTCGTTCGCCTTTGAGCCGACATAGCCCGCGGTTGTGCCGGCATGCAGATTCCAGCCGTTCACATTGAGCCGTGCGATGTCGGTGCCGACCTGCACGCCAGCGAAGGTGATGTGCTGGTTGTTGTTGCAGTTGGTGGTGATCGTGGAATTCGCACCGGGATTGGCCGGGACGATGAAGCTTCCGCTCGATGCCGACGTGCTTGTCAGGTTGGCTTCGCCGCCGACCGCGCGCGCCCAGACGCCGCCGCCGGGCTGCTCGGGCTTCGGGTTCGGCGGCGCCGAGACGAACGCGCTGCCCTGCTGGGTCAGGAAGATGGTGTTGATGTTGCCAATGGCTCCGGTCAGTGCACCAGCCACCGAGCTAGCCGGCGAAGCCAGCGTGTTGAGGTTGAGTACCGGTCCAATAAGATTGGCGTTGCAATTCGGCGTCTGCGGTGCGGGCGGAAGCGGAGGCGCCTGTGCAAACGCGCCATTGGCTGCGGACAGCAATACGGCCAGACCTGCTCCTGCGATGGTCCAGCCCGCCCGCCGCACGCGCGACGATGCCACGAAAATCGACGTCATCCCCAGTCCCCAAACAAAAAGCGGAATCAAGAAAAAATCACACTGCAAAAAACCTAGAACAGCGCAGGTTTCGCCGAAAGCGCCGCTACCGATTCAAGGGATTTCCGGGCTGTGAATCTCGCCGCCTGTACCATTCTGGCAACATGAGGCACCCAAGGATAAGGTGTCGCCGTAGCCTGCGACAAGTTGTCCATGTGACGGACATCACCGAGGTTGGGGATTTCAGCGGATTATCCTGGACTTATAAGCGCGCCTCGACGGCGTGCATTGATTGGTTCCGGATGAGATAATAATGCTTTGCTGCGTCGGCGGTTTTTGCCCGCGCCGGATTTGAAATGATCGACCGTCTCGTCCCATTGGTGGCCGCGATCGGGGGAGCCGTCCTTGCGATGGTTCTCGCCCCTGCCGCCGCATGGGCCGAAAAGCGTGTGGCGCTGGTGGTCGGCAACGCCGCCTATCAGACCGTGCCGCAACTGCCCAACCCGTCGCGGGATGCCAGCGCGGTGGCAAAAATGTTTCGCGATGCGGGGTTCGACACGGTCGAGACCCAGCTCAATGTCGGCAATCTCGAATTCAAGCGCGCCATCCGCCGCTTCGAGACCACCGCCGACCAGGCCGACATTGCCGTGGTCTACTATGCCGGCCATGGTCTTGAGATCGGCGGCGTCAACTACATGATCCCGGTTGATGCGCGGCTCGCCTCCGACCGCGACGCCGAGGACGAGGCGATCCCGCTGGAGCGGCTGGTTTCCTCCGCCGACGGCGCGCGCCGCCTTCGCCTGATCATCCTCGATGCCTGCCGCGACAATCCCTTCGTCACGATGATGCGGCGCGAGCGCAAGATGGCTGCGAGCCGCGCCGTCGTTGCCGGCCTCGGCAAGGTCGAGCCCACCAGCACCGACACCTTGATCGCCTACGCGGCCAAGGCGGGCTCTACCGCCGATGACGGCACCGGCGAGCACAGCCCGTTCACGGCGGCGGTGCTGAAGAATCTCACCATCCCCGGCCTCGACGTACGTCTCGCCTTCGGCCGGGTGAGGGACGAAGTGCTGAGGGCGACCGGCAACCGGCAGGAGCCGTTCGTCTATGGTTCGCTCGGCGGCGGCAACATCTCGCTGGTGGCAGCGCCTGCGACGCGTCTGGAAGCGCCGGTCTCCGATGTGAAGGCCGACTACGAGCTGGTGCAGAAGATCGGCTCCAAGCGCGCTTGGGAAGTATTCCTCGGCACGCACCCGACCGGATTCTACGCCGATCTGGCGCGCGCGCAGATCGAGGCGATAAATGCGGAGACGGCCAAGACCCAGCTCGCCGCATTGCCGCAGCAGCCGCCGGTGCGGGAGACGCCGACCCGCGAGGCGCTGGAGTGGGATCGCATCAAGGATTCGGCCGACGTCGCGGCGCTGCAGCGCTTCATCAAGCGCTTCCCGGATTCGCCGTTGGCGATCAACGCGCAACAGCGCGTCGATCTTCTGAACAAGGCAGCGCAAGAGCGCGAGGAGCAGGCTCGCGCTGCCCGCGAAGCGGCCCGCAAGGCGGCCGAAGAGGCGCAGCGCCTTGCAGAGGCCCGCAAGGCCGAGCTAGCCGCCCAGAAGAAGCGCGAGGAAGACGAGCGGCGTGCTCGCGAGCTGGAAGCGGCGGAGAAGGCGAAGGCCGCAGCCGCGGAAGCTGCCGCCGCGAAGAAACGTGAGGAAGAGGAACGCCGCGCCAAGGCGCTGGAGGCTGAGCAAAAGGCCCAGGCGGCCGAGGCCGAGCGCAGGGCGGCGGAAGCCAAGGCCAGGGCTGAGCAGGCCGAGCGCGAGCGGCAGGCGGCGGAAGCCGCGGCGCAAAAGGCGGCTGCCGAGAAGCAGGCCAAGGCCGCCGAGGAAGCCGCGCGCGCCAAGGCGCTGGAAGCCGAGCGCAAGGCGGCAGAGGAAAAACGCAAAGCGGAAGCGGAAGCTGTTGCCGCCCGTGTCGCTGCCGAGAAGCAGGCAAAGGAAGCTGAGGAAGCCCGCAAGAAGGCAGAACTTGCGGCAGCCAAGGAAGCCACCTGCAAGAGCGAGCAGAGCAAGCTGGAAGCGATCACCGCCAAGGGCAGCGACGGCACCGGCCTCGACGACCTCAAGGCATTCGCAAAGTCCGTTACCTGCGACCGCCTCGGCGGTGTCGTCGTTGCTGCGCTCGACAAGTTCAAGGCGGAAGCTGCCAGGCGCGCCGCCGCCCAGCCGAACTCGCCCGAGCTGGTCCGCTCGGCGCAGGCCGAACTGATCCGGCTTGGCTGCCTGACCGGCAAGGTCGACGGCGCGCTCAACCCGCCGACCTTCGCGGCCCTCAGCCGTTACATGAAGATTGAGGGCCAGCCGGCTGAAAACGTGAAGGTGACGGAAACGCTGGTCAAGGAGCTGACCAAGCATGCGACGCGCGTCTGCCCGATCGAGTGCAAGGCCGGCGAGATACTGAAGGGCGAGACCTGCGTCGCTGACGAGAAGAAGGCCCCGGCCGTGGCCACCAAGCCGAAGAGCGATGACGACGACGCCGCCTCGCGCCGCAAGCAGCAGGCTGCGCGTCCGAAGCCCGTGGCGGAGCCGGTTGTCCCGCGCGCGAAGCAGCAGGCCGTGGCGCGGCCGAGCATCGTCAGCGGAGGTGGCGGCAGCCACACCATTATCGGCGTCGGCTTCTGACGAAGGGGCGGAACCCGAAGTCCGGCGGGGGCGTTAGGAGGTCAGGTGGACCCCATGCGCAACATTCGTGACGTCATCGTTCCCATTGGTGCGGCCATTGCCGTGGCGGCAAGTCTGTGCGCGGTTCCGGCTGTGGCCGGCGATGCCGCGACCGAAGTGAACATCGCGCCTTCCTCAGCTCGCGCCGCCATGGCTTGGGCGCCACGGGGAAAATCAGGGATCAGGCAGGTGCGGCACATCCGCAATCATCCTGCGCGCGTGGCTTCTCTGGCGAAGCCGGGCTGCGGCTGGTCCGCATCCCAATGCGACCGTCAATTCGTGCTCATCCTCGGCATCGGCTTCTGAGCCGGCCGATTTCCCGAGCGCTATTTCTCCTGCAACGTGCGAACCGGGTCCCAGTCCGCTCCGGGCGGGGAAGCGGCCAATTCCAGCGCGCGGTCGCGAAAAATGGCTGCCGCCCGGTCGCCCTCGGCCGCCCGGCCGAACGAGGCGGCGGCCGCAGCGAATTCACGGGTGCGCCAATGGGCGAGGCCTTCGGCATAATCGGCGCCAGATTTTTGCTGCGCCTCCGTCCGGTCCGACGAGCGCGCCAGCAGTTCATAGATCTTCAACGCCTGCGTCCGTCCCTTGACCCTGATGTCATCGAGCTCGCGCCAGGCAAAGCTATCGCCCGCCGCCGCAACCGTCGCCTCGGAGGCGATGATCGTGGTGCCGTAGAACCTGTTGGCGCCTTCGAGCCGAGATGCAAGGTTCACCGC
Organism: Bradyrhizobium sp.; assembly: GCA_035278345.1. Taxonomy (GTDB): domain Bacteria; phylum Pseudomonadota; class Alphaproteobacteria; order Rhizobiales; family Xanthobacteraceae; genus Bradyrhizobium. The sequence continues at coordinate 10,405 of DATEJC010000039.1, forward strand.
ATCGCCCATCACGGAATAATTGAAGCGTCGCCGCGAGCCGAGATTGCCGACCACGGCTGGCCCCGAATTGATGCCGATACGTTGCGACAGCGGATGCTGCTGGAATGCAGCGGCATCGCGGTTGAGCTCGGCGAGCCCAGTGCAGCAATCCAGCGCCGCGCGCGCAGCATTCGCAGCATGGTCGGGATCGTCGGCCGGCGCGCCGAACACAGCAACGATGGAGTCGCCGATATATTTGTCGACATAGCCGCCATGGCTTTCGATGATGTCGGTCATGGCGGAAAGATATTCGTTCATCAGCGCGGTCAGGCTGTCCGGCGTGATGTGCTCGGCGATCTTCGAAAAGCCCTCGAGGTCGGAGAAGAATATCGTGACCTCGCGCGTCTCGCCGCCGAGCTGCGGCAGCTTGCTCGAGCTCAGCATGCGGTTGA
>DATEJC010000040.1:0-5549 GCA_035278345.1 Bradyrhizobium sp.
GCGACGTCGGTCTCCATGATGACGTCGAGCAGCACGGCGGCAATGTCCGGGTGCTCGCGCATCAGCTTGCGGCCTTCGGCGGCGGAATAGGCCGAGAGGATTTCCAGCGTGGCGCCGTTGAGAACGTAGTCGCTCAGCGCAAAGCGGGTGCCTTCGTGCACGGCGGCATCGTCGTCGATGACGGCGATCTTCCATTTGCGAGCGGACGAGGCCTCCGGGGCATGCCCGGTATCATCGATCAGGTGGAGGACATCGTCCTGTTCGGCCATTGCTCGGTTCCGTCCGCTGCTTCGTCTACTACCGTCGGGGCGCCCCGGGCAACCCGCGGCATGATAATGCGAAAAGTGGTGCCTTGTCCCAGCCTTGACTCCAGCAGGATACGCCCGCCGAGTTGCTGGGTGACGAGGTTATAGACGATATGCAGCCCAAGTCCCGTGCCACCTTCGTTGCGGCGCGTCGTGAAGAAGGGGTCGAACGCCTGCCGCTGCACGTCGGGCGTCATTCCGGCGCCGTTATCGGCAAAAATGATCTCCACATCGTCATTTCCGCGCGGCCGCGCCGAAATCGAGATGGCGCCGGACCGCCCGTTCGCAAAGCCATGGTTCGCGGCGTTGAGGAATAGATTGGTTAAAATCTGGCCGTAGGAGCCGGGATAACCGTCGATCAGGAGGCCCTCGGGCACGTCAACCGAGAGCTGGATCGCCGACCGCTTCAGGACCGGCCGCAGGCTCGCCACGATCTGGTCGGTGGATTCGGCGAGGTTGAACTGCCGCCGCTCCGCATGCGAGCGGTCCACCGCGACCTGCTTGAAGGACTGGATCAGCTCGCCCGCGCGATGCAGGTTCGCCACCAGCTGCTGGGCGGCGTCGCGCGAGGAATTGACGAATTCGTCGAGCTTGGAGCGGCGCAGCTGGTTCGAGTTCAATTCGGCCTGGAACGCGTCGGCGCGCCGGGCAAAGCTCGACGCCACCGTCAGGCTGATGCCGATCGGGTTGTTCACCTCATGGGCGACGCCGGCCACGAGGCCGCCAAGCGCGGCAAGCCGTTCGGCATCGATCAGATTCTGCTGCGCGGTGTTGAGTTCGAGCAGGGCGGCTTCGGCCTTTTCCTTCGAGGCGCGCAGCTCCTCTTCCGCCTTGCGCTTGGCGATGGCGTTGTCGCGAAACACCTCTACCGCGCGCGCCATGGCGCCGACTTCGTCCCGCGCCCGCGTGCCCTGTACCTCGCGGTCATAGTCGCCGTTCATGATGGCGCGCATCGAGGTCATGATCTGTTGCAGCGGCAGCCGGATCGACAGCGCGATGATGACGCCGGCGGCGATGATGATGCCGAGGAACAGCACGGCGATCGACGTCACCCGGCGCGAGATGCTCGACAGCGTGCGATCGAAGGTTTCCTGCGCCCGCTGCTCGCGCTTGCGCATCTTGACCGAGAGGTCGTCGATGGCGCCGATCGCATCGGCCTGGCTGGCGTCGATCGTGTTGCGAAGCAGCTCGGTGCGGCTGGCGAGCTGCTCGGAGAGTTTTGCCAGTCCCTCCCGCAAGTCCCGCGTACGCTGCAGCAGTCGCTGCAGCGCCAGCTTCTGCAGGTCGTTCTCCGCAAGGTCAGTCATCACCGGGATCGATTTTTCGATTGCATCGGTGTTGCGGCGGGCGTCCTCGGCCGACGCGGAGGCGACCGACAAATAATAGGCGTTTGCGGCGACGAGCAGGGCGGTGAAGGCTTCGCGGGACTTGCCGAGCGAGGGCCATATCAGCGCGTCGCGATGGCCGGTGGCGCCCTCGATGATCGAATAGAGCCCGGCCATGTCGCGCGCCGGGCCCAGCACCTGCTCGTCATAGGTTTTGGAAATTTGCGACTGCACGGCGCGCAGCTCGCCAAAGCCTTCGAGGAAACGGCTGGTGACGCGCTCGAGCTGCTCCACCGATCCCGACAGCATCGGATCGGTCGACGCGCGCGTGGTCAGCGTGCCCAGCACGGCCTCGCGCAGCAGCAGGATCTCGGCAAACAGTTCGGGGCTCGGCTGGTTGATGTAGCGGTGGATCAGGTTCTGCAGCCGGCCGGTTTCGCTCTCCAGCAATGCGAGAATCTTGTCGGACTCGCGCACCTGGCGGACGTCGTCCCAGGCCGATCCCAGCACCTTGGCGCCGTTCCAGATCAACGCGGCCAGCACCAGCACCACGGCGGAATTGAGCAGCGCGATCGACAGGATGCGCCAGCGGATCGGCACCGCGCGGACCAACTGGACAATGCGGATGCGGGAGCGTCCGACGAAATTCGTCGGTCGTTCCATCGCGCCGTCCTGGTCGGTCAATGCCAAAGCCGCTTCACTCCACCTTTCGGATGCGTTCGATCAGTTGGGCGGAGGCCGGATCGCGCTGCGCCCTGGCGTAGATGCCCGTCATTGCCGCCTCGAACGGTTTCCTGTCGATATCGGTGATGATGACGACGCCGGCGCTTTCTGCCTGCTTGCGCGACTGCAGTTCGAGGTCTCGCCACTTTTCGCGCATGAACTGGCTGGAGCGCCGCGCCTCCTCGCGGAAGATCTTGCGGTCGTCGGGCGTCAGCGTTTCCCACGCCTTCAGCGACATCACAAGGACCTCCGGGCTCATCGTGTGGTCCGTGAGCGTGTAATGGCCGGCATGCTTGTAGTGACCCGTGGTGACAAAGGACGGCCAGTTGTTCTCGGCGCCGTCGATCAGCCTTGTCGCAAGTCCGGTGAGCACTTGGCCATACGGGATTTCTACGGGGGTGGCGCCGAGCGCGCGCATCATCTCGCTCATCTGCTCGGATTGCTGCACGCGGATGCGCAGGCCCTTGAGGTCGGCAAGCGAGCGGATCGGGCGGACACTGTTGTAGATCGAACGCGCGCCGGAATCGTAGAAGGCAAGGCCCACGAAGCCATAGGGCTCGAAGCTGCCGAGGATTTCCGTGCCGATCGGGCCGTCCAGCACCTTCTGCATGTGTTCGATGGAACGGAACAGGAATGGCAGCGCCAGCACGTTCATTGACGGGATCATATTTCCGATCAGCGCCACATTGGTGCGGTTGAGGTCGATGGCGCCGGCGCGGGTCTGCTCCAGGGTTTCCTTCTCCTCGCCGAGCAGGCGCGAGTGAAACACCTTGATTTCATGCCGGCCGCCGCTGCGTTCAGCGATCTGGCGGCCCATGAAGCGGAGCGCCAGGACGGTCGGATAATCCTCGTTCTGGGTATCGGCGGCGCGGAATTCACGCGCAAGCGCGGCCGTGGAGCCGGCCGTCACCAACAGCGCGACAACAAGAACCACCGTCCGCTGAATCTCGGCGCGGAAAGACACGTTCAAACACTCATCCCCTTGGTGGTGGAGTCTATGGAGGAAGGAAAAGGTTCAACGCTTTTTTAGCAGAAGCCGGCCTCTTGTGGCTATCCCGCCAATGTTTCGGTTGATTTCGTTAATTGTGCGCTGCGTGCGGCGTTTTCCGATTGCAACCAATGGCGTGCGGACTTAGTCAGGGGCGCCTGATACGAAGCCGCGTCGAGAAAGCTGCCCGGAAGGAATGATTCCGTCGTGAGATCGGCCCGAACATTGTTGAAGCTTGCGGCGGGTATCCTCGCCGTAAGCCTTGCATCCCCAGCGCATGCGGTCACCGAAATCCACTGGTGGCACGCGATGTCGGGCCAGCTCGGCAAGCATCTGGAAAAGCTAGCCGCCGACTTCAATGCCTCGCAGAAGGAATTCCGCATCCTCCCCAGCTACAAGGGCAACTACACGGAGACGGTGACGGCCTCGATCTTCGCGTTTCGCTCGCGCAGTCAGCCCGCGATCGTGCAGGTCAACGAGATCGGCACTGCCACCATGATGGCGGCGCGCGGCGCGATCTATCCGGTCTACGAGCTGATGCGCGACGAGAAGGAAGACTTCTCGCCGAGCGCGTACCTTCCCGCGGTCACCGGCTATTATTCCGACGTCGCCGGCAACATGCTGTCCTTCCCGTTCAACGCCTCGACGCCGATCCTCTATTACAACAAGGACCTGTTCCGCGCCGCCGGGCTCGATCCGGAAGTCGCGCCGAAGACCTGGCCCGAGATCGGAGCCGCTGCGAAGAAGCTGCGCGCGTCCGGTGTGGCTTGCGGCTTCACCACGTCGTGGCCGTCCTGGATCAATATCGAGAATTTTTCCGCCTATCACAACGCGCCGCTCTCGACCCGCTCGAACGGCTTTGGCGGCCTCGACGCGGAGCTGACCTTCAACAACGCCCTCGTCGTGCGCCACATCCGCCAGCTCGCGGAGTGGCAGGCCACAAAGATCTATGATTACAGCGGCCGCGGCCAGTCGGCCGAGCCGCGCTTCCAGAAGGGCGAGTGCGGCATCTTCATCGGCTCTTCGGCGACGCGCGCCGACATCAAGGCCAATTCGAAATTCGAGGTCGGTTACGGCATGCTGCCGTACTGGCCCGATGTTGCGGGTGCGCCGCAAAACACCATCATCGGCGGCGCCACGTTGTGGGTGCTGCGCGACCGGCCGCACGCCGAGTACGCCGGCGTTGCAAAATTCTTCGCCTTCCTGTCCAAGCCCGAAGTGCAAGCGACCTGGCACCAGAACACCGGATATCTGCCGGTCACACACGCGGCCTATGAGCTGACGCGCTCGCAGGGCTTTTACGATCGCAATCCCGGCACCTCGATCTCGATCGAGCAGATCACCATGAAGTCGCCGACCGTGAACTCGCGCGGCGTCCGGCTCGGCTCTTTTGTGCTGGTGCGAGATGCGATCGAGGACGAGCTCGAACTCGTCTTCAGCGGCAAGAAATCCGCGCAGGCCGCACTCGATGCGGCAGTCGAGCGCGGCAACCGCCTGCTGCGCCAGTTCGAGCGCGCCAATCCGGATCGCTGACGTGCCTTGCACAAGGCTACGGCCGCTAATCTAGCGATGCGTCTGCCGGCCTTCACGGACTACGAAAGCTTTCGCGCCTGGCGCAGCGATGCCGCACAATCCCTGCCGGCGGCGCTCGCCATCGCCCGCAGCCACGGCCTGCCCTGCGACGACCCGCAGCCCTTTATCACCGGCACCAATTTGGTGGTCGGGCTCGATAATCGGCTGATCCTGAAGATTTTTCCCATGATGCTGCGCCGGCAATTCGTAGCGGAACGCGCTGCGCTCGCGCAACTTTCCGGCCGGCTCAGCATCGCCATTCCCGAAATTGTTGTTGAGGGTGAGCGAGACGGCTGGCCATACCTTGTGATCACGCGTCTTTCAGGCGTTCTGGGGGCGCAGGCCTGGCCATCTTTGCCGGAAGCACAGAAGGAGCGCCTGCTTGCGCAAATCGGCGCTGTGATTGCCGAGGTGCAGCGCGTGCCTCCTGGCAGCTTGACGAAGATCGAGCCGCGCTGGCCCGACCTCATGCGCACGCAGATCGCCGGATGCCGGGCGCATCACGCTCGCCTCGGCCTGTCGCAGAAATTTCTCGACGGACTGGACGATCTGCTACGCGACGCGGAAGATTTGATCCCGATGGATCCGCAACCGGTCATTCTGACCGGTGAGTACATTCCCGAGAATTTTCTGCTC
>DATEJC010000041.1:0-8483 GCA_035278345.1 Bradyrhizobium sp.
ACAGTCGAGCGCGAGATCGGACGCAGGCTGCCCGACGATTTCGAAGCGCAGGTGAAGGAAGCAACGCTGAAATTCTATGCCGGCGACCTCAAGGCGATTGCCGGCGTGGCCGCGGCGATTGCGGCGATCGATCTGCCGAAATGCGTGGCGTCCAGTGGCACGCCGGAAAAGATCCGCCATGGCCTCGAATGCGCCGGGCTTTACGAACAGCTCTCGCCTCATATTTTCTCGGCGACGCAGGTCAGGCGCGGCAAGCCGGCGCCCGACCTGTTTCTGTATGCGGCGAAGGAGATGGGTGCTGCGCCCGATCGATGCCTCGTCATCGAGGACAGCGTGCCCGGGGTCTCCGGCGCGCTGGCGGCGGGCATGACCGTGCTCGGCTTCCATGGCGGCAGCCACTGCCAGCCAGGCCATGCCGACAAACTGCGCGCGGCGGGGGCGACCCTACTGTTTGACGAGATGCGGGAATTGCCGGAACTGGTGCGGCGGGTCGGATTGGCTGAGGTGGCGGGCCAGGTTACCTGAATACTCCTTGACTTTTGTAGCCCATAGGCTACAATGCCAAAGCATGATCGAGGTGCGCCAGAGGCAGGAGTTCTCGGCTTTGGCTGCGCCGCCTCAAGGATGCCAATGCCGTTGCGCGCATCGTCGCCCGCATTCGCCGGCTTGAACAAGGCAATCCCGGGGACAGAGCGTCGGCAAGGGCGTGTTGGATGCGTATCGACTATGGACCTGGCTATCGCGTCTACTATTTGCACCGCGGAGCACAGATTGTGGTCCTGTTGTGTGGAGGCGATAAGCGAACGCAGCAACAGGATATCGAGCGGGCTCAGATGCTGGCGGAGACTTTTTGATGAGCAGGACAACGCGATTTGAAGCCGCCGACTATCTCGACACCGAAGAGCGTCAGGTTGCCTACATTACAGCGGCACTCGAGACCGGCGATGCGGATTTCGTGCGTGACGCGCTTGGTCTCGTGGCGCGAGCACGGGGCATGGGAGAGATTGCAAAAAATGCCGGCTTGAACCGCGAAAGCCTCTACAAGGCGCTTGGGGAAACCGGCAATCCCGAATTCGGCACGGTCATGCGTATCGTCCGTGCCTTGGGTCTCACACTCTCCGCGCGGCCCGCGGCGACGGGGGGGACATCCAAGCGACGCCGAGTTGCCTGAGCGTTGGGTTCGCAACTGGAAAATGCCCGCCAAATCGCTGGCATTTCCGGCCTTTAGGCTATATTTGAGCCCTGCGCCAAGAACGGCGCCATTACCCCCGACCAGGTTCCATGACGTCGCCGCGCAAGCTGCACATAAAGTCCTATGGCTGCCAGATGAATGTCTACGATGCGCAGCGCATGGTGGACACGCTGGCGCCTGAGGGCTTTGTCGAGACCGCGAGCGCGGAAGACGCCGACCTCGTCATCCTCAACACCTGCCACATCCGCGAGAAGGCCTCGGAAAAGGTCTATTCCGAACTCGGGCGGCTGCGCGCGATGAAGGACGAAGCCGCACGCAACGGACGTGAGGTCAATATCGCCGTTGCCGGCTGCGTCGCGCAGGCCGAGGGCGAAGAGATCATCCGCCGCGCGCCGGTGGTCGACATCGTCGTCGGCCCGCAGAGTTATCATCATCTCCCGCAACTGCTGGCACGTGCGAAGCGCGATGGCCGTGCGCTGGAGACGGAATTTCCGGTCGCGGACAAGTTCGGCTTCCTGCCCGCGCCGAGGCCGGATGCGATCCGCGCGCGCGGCATTTCCGCTTTTGTCACCGTGCAGGAAGGCTGCGACAAGTTCTGTACCTTCTGCGTGGTGCCGTATACGCGCGGCGCCGAGGTTTCGCGGCCGGTGGCGAAGATCATCGACGACGTGAAACGGCTCACGGAAAATGGCGTGCGCGAGATCACGCTGATCGGCCAGAACGTCAACGCCTATCATGGCGAAGGGCCGGACGGAAAAAGCTGGCGCCTCGGCAAGCTGCTCGATCGTCTCGCTGAAATCGACGGCGTCCTGCGTCTGCGCTACTCGACCAGCCACCCGCTCGACGTCGAGGACTCCCTCATCGAGGCGCATCGCGACAATCCCGCGCTGATGCCGTTCGTCCATCTGCCGGTACAGTCCGGTTCCGACCGGATCCTCGCCGCGATGAACCGCAGGCATACCGTTGCCGAATACCTTGGCGCCATCGAGCGTTTCCGGCGCGCGCGCCAAGACATTGCATTTTCATCGGATTTTATCGTCGGCTTTCCCGGGGAAACCGGGCAGGATTTTGCCGCCACCCTCGCGCTTGTCACGCAAATCGGTTACGCTGCGGCCTATTCGTTCAAATATTCGCCGCGGCCCGGAACGCCGGCGGCGGACATGCAGGAGACGGTGTCACAAGCTGAGATGGACGAGCGATTGGAGCGCCTCCAGCACCTGATCGACAGCCAGCAAGCGGCCTTCAATCTGGCTGCGATCGGCACGACGGTCGATGTGCTGTTCGAACGGCCCGCGCGCAAGGACGGCCAGATCGTCGGCCGCACTGCCTATCTGCAGCCCGCCCATGTGATGGCCTCACCCGACATCATCGGAAAAATTCTGCCTGTGCACGTCGAGAGCCTCGAGCGCTACAGCCTGCTCGGCCATCTCGCCACGCGCTCCACTTTCGCGCCCACCGCTGAATCCCGGATGATCACTGGAGCCTGAGCCCTTGCCAAAAAGCGCATCGGATTCGCCTTCGCTCGCTCCCAGCCGCAAACTCGACCGCGACATGCAAATTCCGCCTGAGACGCAAGTCGTCATCGATTTCGACGAGAACCGCGCCGTCTCCGCCCTGGTCGGCCCCTACGGCCAGAACCTGGCGCTGATCGAGCGTCGGCTCGGCGTCGTCGTGGATTCCCGCGGCAACCACATCACTATCGGCGGCAGCCGCGACGGCTGCGACGCCGCGCGCCGCGTGCTCGAGACGCTCTATGCGCAGGCCAGTCAAGGACACGACCTCGACCAGGGCGAGGTCGAAGGCGCGATCCGCGCCGTGATCGCACAGGGCTCGCTGTTCGAATACGACGCGAAAGCCGCGAAGTCGCAGTTCGAGACCATCAACTTGCGCAAGCGTCCGGTGCGCGCGCGTACCGCCGCGCAGGATTCCTATATCCGCGCGCTGAAGCGCCATGAGCTTGTGTTCGGCGTCGGCCCTGCCGGCACCGGCAAGACCTGGCTTGCGGTCGCCTATGCGGCGCAGCTGTTCGAGCGCAAGGAAGTCGACCGCATCATCCTGACGCGCCCGGCCGTCGAAGCCGGAGAGCGCCTTGGCTTCCTGCCCGGCGACCTGCGCGAGAAAGTCGACCCCTATCTGCGGCCGATATACGACGCGCTCTATGATCTGATGGATGCGCGCGTCGTCGAGCGCGCGCTGCAGGGTGGCGAGATCGAGATCGCACCGCTCGCTTTCATGCGCGGCCGCACGCTGACCAATGCCGTGATCATCCTCGATGAGGCGCAAAACACCACCACGATGCAAATGAAGATGTTCCTGACGCGCCTTGGCGAGAACAGCCGCATGATCGTCACCGGCGATCCCTCGCAGATCGACCTGCCGCACGGGCAGGCCTCGGGCCTGGCGGAAGCGTGCAGGCTGCTCGACGGCGTCGAAGGCATTGCCCAGGTGAAATTCACGGCCGAGGACGTCATCCGCCACGAGCTGGTGGCGCGGATCGTCGCCGCCTATGAGGGATTGCCGGCCCGCCCGGCAACCGGCAAATCTTGACCCGACAAACTGCCGCCGGAAACCTGAGGCAATCAGGTTCCGGCCGTCTCCAACATTCCAGACCGATGGCACGCCCTGCCCTTCCACAGACCGAAGTCCTCGTCACTGCCGCTTGCTGGCAGGCGGAGCCAGGCGCGGAAACCGTGATCCATCGGGCCATCGAGGCGGCCGCAGAGATCGCTGACGCCGATACCGATGATGCCGAGCTCGCGGTCATGCTGACCGACGACGGCGGCATCCGCACGCTGAACAGCAACTGGCGCGGCATCGACAAGGCAACCAATGTGCTGTCCTTTCCCGCCTTGCAGCCGACCGGCGATGCGCCTGACGACATGCCGCGCATGCTCGGCGATATCGCGATCGCCTATGAGACGACGCGGCGGGAAGCCGACGAGGAACAGAAGCCTTTCGATCATCATTTGAGTCATCTCGCAGTGCACGGCTTCCTGCACCTGATCGGCTACGATCACGAGAATGACGACGACGCCGAGGCGATGGAGGCGCTGGAACGCGAGATCCTCGCCCAGCTCGGCATTCCCGACCCCTATGCGGGAAGCGGGAACGGATGAACTGAAAATGCCGGACCCAGAACCTAGCCCAGACAACACCTCCAGCCCGCGCAACCCCGGCAACCTGCCCGCCGTGGTGCAGGAAGGCGAAGTGCTCCGCCCGGCCGCTGACAGCTGGCTATTGCGCGCGATCCGCACGCTGTTCGGCTGGAAGGCCGGCTCGGTGCGCGACGATCTCAAGGTGGTGCTCGAGGCGACGACGCCGGAAGACGTCGGCTTCTCCGTCATCGAACGCACCATGTTGCGCAACATCCTGTCGCTGCATGAGCGGCGCATTGCCGACGTGATGGTGCATCGCGCCGACATCGTCGCCGTCAAGCGCGACATCCCGCTCGGCGAATTGATGAGCCTGTTCGAGAGCGCGGCGCATTCGCGCCTCGTGGTCTACAACGAGACGCTCGACGACCCCGAAGGCATGGTGCACATCCGCGACCTGCTTGCCTTCATGACCGCAAAGGCACGGGTCGGCGATACCGGCAAGACGCGGCGCAAGAAGCCGTTTCCCGCGGGGCTCGATTTGCGCGCGGTTGATCTCGCGCTGCCGCTGTCGGAAGCCCACATCATCCGCAAGCTGCTCTATGTGCCGCCCTCGATGCGGGCGATCGACCTGTTGGCGCAGATGCAGGCCTCGCGCGTCCATCTCGCGCTGGTCGTCGACGAATACGGCGGCACCGACGGGCTGGTATCGATCGAGGACATTGTCGAACAGGTGGTCGGCGAGATCGACGACGAGCATGACAGCGACGAGCCGCCGGCGATTGTGCGCCAGGCCGATAATTCCTTTATCGCGGATGCGCGCGCCAGCCTCGACGACGTCCGCAACGTGATCGGCGAGGAGTTCATCACCGGAGAAGCCGGCGAGGAAGTGGAAACGCTCGGCGGCTATCTCGTCTCCCATGTCGGACGGCTGCCGGTGCGCGGCGAATTGATTTCCGGTCCCGGCAATTTCGAGGTCGAGGTGCTCGACGCCGATCCGCGCCGCGTCAAGCGGCTGCGCATCGCGCCGCGCAAGGAGCGCCCCGCCCCGCGCACCCAGCGCGAACGCACCAGGCGCGAGGCCACTTCGGACCAGCCACAGTCTTCCGGCGACACCTCGCCGCCTCCCGGCGACGGAGCCGCTCCGCAGTGAATATCCGCGACAAATTCCGCGCAGCCGCCCTTTCCATCATCCTGGCCTGGGGATGGAAGCGCGCCGCAATTGCGTTCGCCGCCGGCGTCCTGTCGGCGCTCGCCATGGCGCCGTTCAACGCCTGGCCGATCCTGTTCCTGACCTTTCCGATCCTGGTCTGGCTGATCGACGGCGCAGCGGCCGGCAAATGGCGCGGCGTGCCGGCGGCTGCCTTGTCCGGTTTCTGCTTCGGCTTCGGATATTTCGTGCCGGGGCTGTACTGGACCGGCTACGCCTTCTTTGTCGATGCGCCGACCTTTGCATGGCTGTCGCCATTCGCCGTGCTGGGCTTGCCCGCCTACCTCGCGCTCTATCCGGCGCTCGGCTTTGCGTTGGCGCGGCTGTTATGGACCCGCGATGCCTCGCGGATTTTGGCGCTCGCCATTGCGCTGACGGTGAGCGAATGGCTGCGCGGCCATCTGCTGACCGGCTTTCCCTGGAACGCCTATGGCTACGCATTGTCCGAGCCGCTGGCGCTGGCGCAGATCGCTTCCGTGATCGGGCTGTGGGGCATGACGTTCCTGGCGGTTGCGATCTTTGCAAGCCCCGCGGTGCTGATCGAAGGCAAGTCACGGCGAAGACCATGGATCGCGCCGATTGCTGCCCTCGCGACTCTGCTGGCGCTGGGAGCTTTCGGCGTGGTCAGGCTTTCGCTGCTGCCGACCAAAATGGTCTCGCACGTCAAACTGCGGATCATGCAGCCGAACTTGCAGCAGGACGTCAAATTCAATTACTCCGCCAAGCAGCAGGTGATGCAGAAATACCTGGCGCTGTCGGATCGCGCTTCCGGCCCGCAGTCGACCGGGGTGCGCGACGCCAGCATCCTGATCTGGCCGGAATCGGCATTTCCGTTCTTCCTGACGCGCGAAGCCGACGCGATGGCGCAGATCGCCGACCTCTTGCCGAAGGGCACGGTGCTGATAACCGGCGCGGTGCGCGTGCCCGACGATGCGCGGCCGGGCGTGCCGGTCACCCGCGCCTACAATTCGATCTATGTGATCGACCATGACGGCAGCGTGCTTTCGGTTTATGACAAGACGCATCTGGTGCCTTTCGGCGAATATCTGCCGTTCCAGAACTTGATGGAAAGGCTCGGCTTCACCCAGCTCACCAAGGTGCAGGGCGGCTACATTCCCGGCACCCGCCGCCGTCCGCTCGACATCCCGAACGCGCCCCGCGCGCTGCCGCTGATCTGTTATGAAGCGATCTTCCCCGGGAACGTCGCCGATCGCGACGATCGCGCCGGCTGGATCGTCAATCTGACCAATGACGGCTGGTTCGGAATCTCGACCGGTCCCTACCAGCACCTGCAGCAAGCGCGGCTGCGCGCGATCGAGGAAGGCCTCCCGGTCGTGCGCGCCGCCAACACCGGAATTTCGGCGGTGATCGATCCGATGGGACGAATCGTCGCGCAACTCGGACTTGGCATCGAAGGCGTGCTGGATGCCAACCTCCCAGCGGCGATTGCGCCGACGATTTATGCACGGTATCCGGCCATTCCTGCCGCAATAATGCTGGCGATTGCCCTGATTTTGGTCGTGCAACGGCGAATGAAGCGGCAAAAGTTCTGAGGTCGATTCCACAATCGATTTCGAGAAAGTTTAACGAATAAATTTAGACCGTGTCGAGGTTCCGACTGTTGACAGGACGCCGCGCCACTTCGCATTGTGCGGCCCGAATTCAACCAGTCAGTTCATTGCTCACGTGCTCCTTCCTCCGAGCAGGATTTGACGGTTTGGCGCCGGAAGCACCGTGAGGGGTGCCCGGTTTCCCGGCGCTGAAATCCAAGGAGAGTTGGAGATGTCGACCAAAGCGCCGAACCCTGTTGACAAATATGTCGGCAGCCGAGTGCGAATGCGCCGCATCATGCTCGGCATGAGCCAGGAAAAACTCGGCGAGGCGCTCGGCCTCACTTTCCAGCAGATCCAGAAATACGAGAAGGGCACCAACCGCGTCGGCGCCAGCCGGCTACAGCAGATTTCCGAAGTGCTGCAGGTGCCGGTGTCGTTCCTGTTCGATGGCGGCCCGAGCGGCGCCGTCAGCAACGGCGGCTCGGCCGAGAGTGCCTCGCCGGCCTATATCGCCGATTTTCTCGCGACTTCCGAAGGACTTGCGCTGACACGCGCCTTCACGCGAATCCCTGACTCGAAACTCCGGCGCAGCATTGTCGACCTGGTCGAGCAGATCGCCGACCGCGAGGCCGCAGAAAACGGCGAGAAGCCGGCGAATATCCCCTGAATCGACGGGATTGACGCGCATCGGCGCGTCGGCGCATGACATTGGCCGAATTCGCAAAAGCAAGCGGCGGCCAATGTCAGCAACATCCGGAAATCCTTTCGACGCGGCAGGGATCCTTGACGGCATTCGCCGCTGGGTCGAGATCGAGACGCCGACCGAAGCGCCCGCGCAAGTCAACAAGCTCGGCGACCTCATAACTCATGGCTATGACGATCTGCCCGTTCATATCGAACGCATCGCCGGGCGCGACGGCTGCGGCGATCATCTCGTCGTGCGCTCGGCATGGGGCCAGGACGCGCCGGGCATTCTGGTGCTCAGCCACCACGACACCGTGCATCCGCTTGGATTCATCGAGCGGCTGCCGTTCAAGGTCGACGGCGATCGCGCCTACGGCCCGGGTATTTATGACATGAAGGGCGGCGCGTATCTCGCCTATCACGCGTTCCGGCAAATCTGCGCCAACGGCGCGCATTCACCGCTCGGGATCACCCATGTCTTTGTATCCGACGAGGAGATCGGCAGTCCGACCTCGCGCGCACTGATCGAGACCGAGGGCCGCAAGGCGAAATACGTCCTGGTGACGGAGCCGGCGCGCGATGGCGGCAGGGTCGTGACGGGGCGCAAGGGAGTGGGACGCTTCGAGGTGTTCTTGAAGGGCGTGCCCGCACATGCCGGCAGCAAGCCGCAGGATGGCCGCAGCGCCATTCGTGAGCTCGCCAACGTGATTCAGACCCTGGACGCGTTGAACGATTTGCAACGCGGCATTACC